>PSRH01000121.1 GCA_003175915.1 Candidatus Melainabacteria bacterium
CGTTTTTCCTTTCCACCAAGTTCCAGGAAATGGGCAAGTGGATTTAACTTCGATTCAACAACGTCCGGATAAGTACGCAGGTAATAAGCGGTGTCAAAAAGCGGATGAGGCTTTCTGCCTTCGTTCGCTCCAGCCGTTACGAAGTGAAGAAGTGGATTCGCATGACCCTGGCGAACATCATCGTAAGTATCCAAATAGAATTTGCAGTCGAAGAGAGGATTCGGATCGGTGAGAGCATTAGCTGGTGACTGGAGAAAATGCTCGAGAGCGTTGTTTTCCGCTGGATCAAAAAAGGGATTGTGTTCTGTGTAGAAGGCAGGGTCAAACAAAGGGTGAGGCTTTAAGCCCAGCCCCGCTCCTTCTTCAAGGAAATGTTCCAGACAATTCTGGCTGGTATCCTTCACCACCGGGTTATTCTTAATATAATAGGCGCTGTCGAAGAGCGCATGCGGTTTGCGACCTTCCGCGGCACCGCAAAGCATGAAGTGGGCTAGCGGGTTTGCAGGCAATCGACCTAGATCGGGATTTGCCTCAAGGTAATAGTGGCAGTCGAATAACTCAATTGGTTTAAATCCTTGCTGGGCGCCAGTGCGGATGAAGTGTAAGAGAGGGTTGTCTTGTGCTTCGGCTGGAACCGCGTGGCGAGTAAGATAGTAATGCGGATCAAAGAGGCGGCACGGTTTGCGCAATTCCCGTGCCCCGATTTTGAAATAGTGAGCCAGCGGGTTAACCCCGGAGGCAGCTACATCGGGATTGCTCGCCAAATAATAGGACGTATCGAACAGAGGACTTGGACGGACCCCTCGCCGCCCTCCACCTAGGAAGACGTAGTGAAAAGCGGCAGCGGATGCCGATTCAGTGCCGGCCACCTGACTTGAATAGTAATTCAGATCAAAAAGTTCTCCGTCCAGAAACGCCTTATGGACGATTTGATACTCCCCATATTTACGCAGGATTTCAAAAGTGACAATCCAATAAAGGAACGCGAGCAGATTCGAGCTGAAGCTATCGTCTCTTTGATTACAATGCTCTTCGGCCCTCTTCAGGATCCTGGATATTTTTCCTACCTTGCCGGCCGTAAGATTGGCGATCTGGTGGTGCTGTTCTTTCAGCTGTTTTTTCAGGATTGTAATTTTTTCCTGCATCCTTAACAGTTTTTGCCATTGTGCCGCTTCCTTTTTAGCCGAGGTTGAAGCGAATGCGGAGATCTGCTTCTCAAGGTTACCGGCAAAGCTATTGAGATGCTTGTTGTGATCAGCGGCGCCGCGTAATTTTGATCTGAGCAAGCTGACCAGTCCCAGCTTTTTACGCAACTTCGACGAGAACACGTTTACCTGGTCTTTTGCCGAAGGCAGTACTTCCAGTTCGTCCTGGTTGCTGTTGAGCCAACCGTAAAAGCTTTTATTAGATGTGCTTGCGGTGAATGGATTTACAAATGCCTCTTCCAGATCCTTACGCATTCGATAAATCAAGCGGTGCTCAGGTTTTATTCTGAACCCATTATCGTAGAAGTCGTAGCGCCAGGGCATCTCGCTAAATCCCGAGGTATCAAGGTCATGGCAACGCTTCTGATACCACTCCCGCAGAGTGACCAGTACCGGCATCGATCTTCCGTACTTATCGAGCATTTTTTGCTGGGCACCGCTATCGAAACCGGAAAAATGGTAAAAAACAAGCGGTTTGCCGTTTACCGTCAGCCTGTCCGGTACTGTGCCGGCGACGTCGCGGTTGCTGATATTCCAAGTGGCAACATTGCAGGCCGGATCTCTGATAATGTCAACCTCGTCAAAAAAGCTGGGTACCAAATCTGCCCAGCGCTGATCGGTGAAGAGACCACCTGATAAATCTGAATAGCAATAATCCGCCAACCGTTCCCTCCACCATGTACTGAATCTTTTGCCTTCAGTGGAATTCTTGACCCCGATGAATCCGAGGTTGTAGAGGCCGTAACGAAGGAAGGATATTTCGTTGTCAAAAATTCCCTCCGCATTGTTTTCTGGTGCCAGGCTGTGCGGAGTGAGGAGAATGGAAGCCCGATCGAACCGGGAGAGGATTGGTGAAAGATTGGAAAAAACAACTGTATCAGGGTCAAGATAGAGAACCGAGCTACAATTTTTGCGCTTCAGTAGATCTTCAAGCAGAAAGCCTTTGAGAGCTGTGCAGGTTTCTACTACATTGTGCTTGAATAGCCACGCTTCTTTCTTCGGTATCGATATTTCATCGACAGTGATAATCTCGTCGAATTCAGGAAAATTAAGTGTCAGACCCTCAGTTAGAGGTTCTGCCACTAAGAGGCAGAAGTGCGCGTCCGGATGGAATTGTTTGACCGATAGGGCTAAAGCGCGCGCCTTTGGTAGGTAATTGAGAGAAACGCTTGTAAAAAAGTAAACTGCCATTGGCGATCCGATAGCACCTGAGGCGATGAGACAGCGGGGAAGACATCATGATAATAAGGCCCGCATCATGCAAGTTTTAAATTTTTGTAGGATCTTATTTGCATCTTATTGAGAGGGCGAGTTTCTTTGCTGATCGGTCCGCTTGACAAATCAGAATCTGCCGCTTCACCGAAAGAGCAAGGTTTGGCACCAGCGTCGGCCATTCCCAGTGAAGCGCGACTGCTTTGGCCCGACGTGATGAGAGTTTACGCCATTTTAGCTGTGATTGTTATTCACAGTTGCGTGCCCTTCTACTATCAATACAGACTGCTCACTCATTTCAATTGGTTGGTTTGCGACTTTTGTAACGCTGTGTCTCGGTACTGCATTCCCTTTTTTGTGATGATTAGCGGTATGTTCTTGTTAGCAAAAAACGAGACACTGGCCGTCTTCTTCGCGAAGCGAGCGAAAAAGGTCTTTATTCCCTTCCTTTTCTGGCAAATCTTTTACTTTATCTGGGAAGGCTATCAGATCCGGCACAATCTGAACTTGAGTGAACTGTATCCGGCAATCTTTGTTGGCGCAAGCTCGTACCATTTGTGGTATCTCTTTATGCTGACTGGCCTCTACCTGGCGACACCAATACTTCGAGTCTTTGTGCAAAATGCCAGTGAGACTCAGATCAGATATTTTCTTGCGTCTTGGTTTTGCTTTGCCGTGCTTTTGCCCATATGGGAGCGATTTGGCCAGGTCCCGATCAAGGACAAAGTTGAAGCAGTGGTAGCGTTGGGGTACTCTGGTTATTTCGTGCTTGGCTATTACCTTCGCAATAAGCAGCTTGGCGCGCTGGGTGCAAAGATCGCCATTGCCCTTATTCCGATAGCGGTCGGATTTTCGGTGATCGCAACGAACAAACTTGCGGCGAAACGCCTTTCTGTAGATGAATTTTTCATGCAGTACTTGAGCCCAAATATCATCATCTACTCCGTCTGCCTGTACTTGTTGATCAAGCGAATCGACTACAGTAAACTTTATGCGAAGATACCAGCTCTTCAAAAACTGATCGGCATTTGCAGTGCGACAAGTTTCGGTGTGTATCTGGTTCATGTCTGCGTGCTGGCAAACGTTTACAGGGCATGCAATATTTCGATTCGCGATCCAGTTTTAATAGCAGTACCCGTTTTGGTTGTTTTGACGTATGCCATTTCCCTTGTGATAGTAAAGTTGTTGCAGGCTATTCCCGGAGTCAGAGCAGTGGTGCCTGGCTGATGAACAGCTTGTGAGGTGTCAATAAATTGGAGGTTTTCTTGATATGCGTGGTTTGGTTTCAATAGTGCAACGGTTTGTCTCCGAGGAATCGGTGAATGAACCTGAGTATGCAATTGCCGCGCAAGAGTCCAGAGATCCGCAAATACAGGCCCCTGAGGAATTGACCCTGGACGAAGTTTTGTTAGAAGCTGAAGCGGCTGCTTCCGAGCTTCTCAAATATTCGACTGGCACGGGCACGATCAAAAGGTTCAGCAAAGCTCGAGAGATGCTAGCGAACGTCATCAGACGAGCCGATTTAGAAGAGCTGGAAAAGATCGGCGCCTCAAAAGCGCTTGAGCTCATGTCGTCTGGATCAAATAAGGATCTTGCCGGTGTCTTTAACCAGAATGCCGAAATGGAAAGTGAGTTTGATGGCCTCGTATGTTTCAAATGGCTGCTATTGAGCATGTTGTATCGGCAGCCGTACGAAGTTAGCAAGGAGCTACTCCTGGATGCGCGCCTGCAGGATGAGTTAATGAGGTTGCCGCCATTATTTAAAGCGTACATACGCTATATTTTCGGGTCTCTGTACAACTATGTTTATGTTGGAGAAGGTGAGGCTCACGTTCAGTTTTATGGTGCAGCGGTCGAAAGTATGCTGGCCGCAGCTTCTCGCTGCCACGAAGAGAATTTCGAAATCTTTGCCCAATGCTTCACAGAAGGATACCCCGGGTATTTGCCCGTTTGTAGCAGCGATTCACTGAAGCAGTTAGCTACCAGGTTTCGCGAATTGACAGCTATGGTGTTGCCTGAACACAGTGGTAATGCGGAACCACAAGCACTGATCGAGGCTTCTGACAAAGGCAAAAAGATCAGATTGGGACTTTTACGTTACAGCTTTGATACAACTATCCATGCTTTGCTGGGTCCATTGAGTAGACTCGATCGCAGCAAATTTGAAATTATCGTCTTTGCCTTTGATTCGCGTGGTCTCGATCAGTGCAAAAAGTGGTACGCAGATTTGACGTACAAGATTCTCGACGTGCAAGATGTTATTTTTTCCATCAATAAGATGCGAGATGCAAATTTGGATGTGCTAATAAACGGATTCCCCCTGCATTTCTGGTCTTTTGAGCCATCAGCAAGAATGCTCTTAAAACGGGTTGCAAGAATTCAGTGTCTCTGGTTCGCGGATATTGTGACTTCGGGTATGAAATCAATGGACTACATGCTCGTCGGTGATGTTTACAAACAACTGGGATTGGAAGAGCAGTTTCAGGAAAAGCCAGTTTATATTCCTGGCACAGGCCACTTCGTTCCTATTGCAATTTGGGAACAAAGACCTATGGCAAAGGCTCGCAAGGAACTGCGACTTAAAGAAAACGAAGTCATCTACCTTTCCACTGCCCATATCCTCAAGCTAAGTCCGGAAATTCTGTCAGTTTGGTTCCGGATACTCAGCTCAGTCGAGTCTTCACGCCTGGTACTTGCACCGTTTTCCAATCCTGATTTGATGGATAAATTCCGAAGAAGGCTTTGGCGAGTAATTGATCAACAATGCGAGCAGACGGGAGTGTCTCGTTCTAGAGTAAGCACCTATGATCTATGCGGGCCGCTAGCCATGCAAAACTTGATTGATGCTTCTGATATATACCTTGATTGTTTCCCACACTCCGGTAAGGTAAGTAGCACAGAGGCACTGCTCGGAGGAAAGCCAGTTGTGGCATTGGACGGCAAGGTGCTCAGGTCTAATTTCACCGCTGGAATTCTTCGATCACTGCATCTAGATGAATTAGTGTCGACCAATTTTGAAGAGTACGTCCACAAGGCAATTCGCCTTGGGCTGGACAGCGAATATCGAGCTGAAATGGCAGCAAAAATTCTTGTCACCACTAACGACTCAGGACATATTGACCCAACAGGTCTTGCTCAAGGGCTGGAAAATGCCTTGTTGGATATCTTTAGCTCCGCAGACAATGTCCTGAGCGCGAACTAGAGCACTGTAGCAGCGGAAGATAATGTCGATTCGCTCTTTTTCCTGGCCACCACGATGTCTTGGAAAGAGAGGAAGTTGGTCCTGCCACACCAGTTACCATAATGAACCGGCTCGATCAGTTCGATTGAGAATTTGTCGTAAAGTTGTCTGACCCGATCTTCGTCAAAGGCGATGGCAAACTCCGGGCTCTCCTCTGACGCCAGGGCATAGGGCACGTTTGCGGAGCCGAATTGGAAAGCAGGTGTTCCTGTTAACATGAGCGCACGCGAATCTCTATTCAAAAGAAAATAGGTGATCAAGCATCTTCCCTCTGGTTTAAGCACGCGGGCAATTTCAGAGAGATAGTTTTCCATGGCTTCAGGCAGCATGTGTGTAAAGACGGAAGTAAGAAAGATGAAATCGAAATAGTTGCTTTCGTACGGAAATTTACACGATTCGGCTGAGAGAGTGCCAACGGGATTGTAGCTTCTATTGTAGATGTCCAGTAATTGGAACTTGAAGTTGGGGTATCGCGGTGTAATGTTTTGCTCACACCAGTCTATTCCAACTTTCACAATGTCGAAGCCAACATACTCGCCGCTGTGATCTAGATATTTTGTCAACGGCAAGGCCATTCTTCCAATACCACACCCTACGTCAAGAACCCGTTCGTGCGGTTTTAGACCGGCATGTTCTATAAAAATACTTTTGAACTGCTCACCGATTTCCTTGAAGGATCCGTTGCCAACAAAATCAAGTGAAGCGGGCGGTATCAAATCAGTTTCTGAGTTTGTGCTTTCACCGCTTTCCTGACCGTTTGGGAGAGTGTCTGATCGACACTCGTCTTGGGTAATCGCTGAGGAAGCGACTTCCTGTTCGCCAGCCGATTGCTGCCAGTGCGTTTTTCTATTCTCTGCTGCGCCATGCAAGACATAATGAACTAATGGGTTCTGGCCCGACCGTCTTACGTCCTCATATAAATCCAAGTAATATGATGAGTCAAACGAGGGATTCGGATCGCGCTCTTCCATTGCGCCGTAGCGCAGGAAATGTAGAAGAGGGTTCTTTCCGGAATCTAGAACGTCTGGATAGTTATCCAGGTAGAAAGTAGGATCGAACAACGGGTGTGTCTGGCGCCGGACGCTGGCCGGCTGAGCGAGAAAATCTACCAGGGGATTTATGCCTGAAGCCTTCACCTCCGGGTAACGATTCAAATAAAATGTAGTATCGAACAGAGGATGCGGATTTCTACCCTCAAGGGCTCCGGCGCCAAGATAATGCTCGAGGGGATTTATTCCCTCAGGATGCTTTTCCGAGAGCAACCGCGCATGGTGATAGAAAGCAGGCAAATTGCTTTTTTCTAACGGGTAACGTACTGTCATTGGCTGGTTAATGCTCTTTAGATAGTAGGCGGAATCGAAAAGAGGATGGGGATTTTTTCCTTCCCGTGCACCAACCAGCAGGTAATGAGCGAGTGGATTGATACCATTTCTCTGTATATCCGGGTACGTCTTTAAATAATATGAGGTGTCGAAGAACGGGTGCGGATTGTACCCCAGTCGCCAACCTTCAGAAGCGTAGTGGGATAAAGGTTCGATGCTGGCGCTCGGATTAGCGGCTTTGTAAAACGCAGTATTAAAAAGAGGATTTGGATCAAGGTTCTCATGCCACCCTCTAACTAAATAATGAACGAGTGGATTCATGTTGGAAGAAACAACTTCATCGTATTGTGCCAGGTAATAGGAGGTGCTAAAGAGAGGGTTAGGATCCCTTCCTTCCCGCGCGCCATCTGTAAGATAATGAAGCAAGGGACTTACGCCAGATGCCATTACGTCAGGGTAGCGGTTAGAGTAGAACTCTGTATCAAATAGTCCTGACTTTCTAACCAGTCGCAATTCTTCTATCAGGGAAAACCGGAGATTCTTAGCCGAGCGAAGAATTAACCGGGCATTCTTAGCCATCGAGGCGCACGCTTTGAACAATCGGCGGGATCGTGATCCGGTTGCTAAAGCAGCAACTGCGAAAGTCCTCCACGCGTTGTAAGCATTTAAAAGCGCCTCTGTTTCCCGCAGATTGTTGAGAGCAACGTTTAGTTTGCTATTGGTGCTCTGCTGAACTTGCAATGCATTATTTAAGGCACCTATGCGCTCATCTCTATCCTCTATCAGGTTTCTTGATTGGTTCAGTTTCCTTTGTAGTTTTTCTACCTCAGTTGTTTGCGATAACACTTGTCGTTCTAATTGGTCCCTTTCCTTCCTCAGTCTATAGGCGATCCCTTCCTTTTTGCAGAGAGCATCCACAGCATCCGACCGAGCCTGATCAAGCTCCTGCATCAGCTGGTTGGCGTCTGCATTATGCTTAGCTGCTTCGACCAATTCCCGATCCAAATTTGGCAAGCAAGTCGGATTTACCAAGATGCTCTCGTCGAGCGCCGGCAAAGTTTGCTCGGATGCCAGGGCAAGCATGTAACTACCTTTGTCAATCTTTTCAAGCTGGCGCAATTGTCTTTCATTCTTCTCGAAAAATAGGAAGCGACGTTTATCAGTTTGCCCCTTGTTAAATAGGAAAGAGCCGGCCAGTACTTGCTGTCTCAAAGTTTCTACGAATTTGAAGTTCTTCTTAAGCCAGGCGCGGAAGTCGTCTTCGTAGAGTTCTCTCACGTGGAATGGGTTTTTGTAATTGCTAATGTCTGAGTAGATGAGTTTGTCCGGTGTAGAGATGATCAACAGCCCATTTTCTCTAAGCACTCGTTTGATTTCCGACATAAATTCGTCGTGTTCAACAATGTGCTCCAGAGTTTCAAAACTGACAACTACATCGAAGGAGCGATCTGGCACCGGTATGTCCTGGCAAGCGCCCAAAAGGAATTTCACATTGGAAGCTTTATAGTTCAGCCTGGCGTAGGCGATTGTCTCGCTGTCTAAGTCGACTCCCGTTACAGATTTTGCAGTGCGAGCAAGAATGTGGCAGCCATAACCTTCCCCACAGGCAATATCCAAAACGTCTTTGTCCTGGCAGAGAGTACTGGCGATTGCATAACGATGTAGGTGTTCCAGCTCGATAGCGCCTTCTAGACCGGGTACATAACGTTCGCCCGTATCAGGCAGCTTGCTTTTGGCTATTTCGGTCAACGACATCGACGTTTTTATCCAGACACGTTCCTGCAAAGCGAAACCAGTTTACCGAATATTGTGGCAGACCTGAAGCACGGTGAAAATGAAGTGAGCTAAAGGACGCAGGGTGCGACCCTAAACTTGCGTTCATTATTTGGCGATTCGGAGAACCTGAGCATAGAGTGATTCGAATTGATCGACCATCTCTAAAGTGTTTCTCTGCGGCTGGATATTTGCCATGAGTTTCTTGACGAGATCGGGTTCTCTAATAAGGCGAAGCAACTGAATGCGAAGTGAATCACTGTCGTTCAGCTCAAATAAAAGCCCATTTATGTTGTGTTTAATCAATTCAGACATGCCGCCGAGATTAGTGGCAACCACGGGCGTTTTTGTTGCTAGGGAGCTTTGAATTACAAGAGGTGTATTCTCGTACCAACGAGAAGGAACGACAAGCACGTCGAGATTAGACAGAATGCGGCCCAGCTCCGAATTCGGAAAGGTACCTTCGAAAGTGACTTTTGCGGAATTGGCTGAGCCGTTTTTAGCGAGGTTTTTCAAACCAGCTGCGTAATCCGGAAACTGCTCGGGATCGCCGTATATTTGCAAGCGAGCATTGACGTCTTGCGGCAATCCCAGGAAAGCCTTGATTAATAAGTCGACACCCTTGTGTTCGAATAGCGTACCTATGAAGCCAATTCGAATAACGTTGCTAGCGGTTTTCGTTTGATGGGCTTCTAAGGGAGCTGTATCGATGCCGAAAGGCACGTGATGAATTAGACTTGGATTGATACCATTCTCGGCGAAGAGGTCACGCATAAGTGCAGTCGGTACGGTGATGGCACCAGCTCGATTGGCGGCCGTTCTTAGAACATTGGGCCTGGCCATGGTTGCGCTTACCGCTCCTGACAATTTGCTAGCTTTGTAGGCGGCATAGGCAGCATCAAGAGTAAAGCCAGAAAGGGGGGCGGGGACATTTTCTAGAGCTTTAAAGGCAGGAAATTTTTTTTCAATAGCGGCTTGGAACTCTGAGGCGGGTGGGAACAGTGCCGGCGTATAACAGGTGAGACAATTGACAGCCAGCGGCGCCGGACCTCGACAAATGCTCCCGTCGGGACGCTTCAACTGGACCACCGGGCATATGAACCAGAAATCGGTCGCCGAAATTACTACTGGTAAGCCGCGCGCTACCGACTCGTCAATTATGCTGGATGAAAGATTCTGGGCGTGAAAGATGTGCACCAGATCCGGTGCAAAGTCGGCTGCTACGGAAGCGAAATAACCTCGGATGCTGGGATTGTAATATTCATTCGAGAATCGATTGTTCTTAAGGCGGAGCGGTTCTTCGACGACCCTGACTTTGACGCCTTCGTATTCGTATTGCGAGGTCTCAGGGCCGGATTTGTAGCGAGCATTTAGATCAGGTGGATTGGCAGTCACTACAAGAGTCTCGTAACCGCGCCTTTGTAATACTTGTGCGACTTTAAGCGTAAGTACTTCCGTGCCCGCTTTGTGCTGCGGGAAAAATTTGTGAACAGTAAGTAAGACACGCTTCATATTCGCCGACTAGTGGTGGCAGGAAGTTTGATCATACATGCGATCGATATTGAGCAGCCCGAGCAGGTAACCCGGCCATCCAGACGAATGGTTGCAAAGTGCCGTGGTGCAGCTCTGAAAACAGCAAGTGACAATTGTTGTAACACGGGATGTAGTGCCATTTTTGTTTAACTTGGCCAATTGCTTACACTAAGCCAAGCTATAACTTCAGCGCTTGCCATCCTAAAAGTAGTTTCAGTTTGCATTCAAGATCGCGTAATACAATGAGCCGGTGAATCCTAATTCTTTGCGCATTTGCATACTTTCGCACGAATACCCACCGGATACAGGTTGGGGCGGTATCGCCACGTTTGCCTATCATCTTGCTCACGGACTGGTTGAAATCGGTCATGAGGTAGAAGTGATAACCCTGGCGAAGGATGAGCCCAGGGAAGTCATCGACCACGGTGTAAAGGTTCATCACGTTTTGCCTTATCTAAAGGAGACAGATTTAGGTCTGATTTGGCGAGCAATGCCATACAGCAGAGTCATCTTTAATTGGGCACCAGCATTATGGAAGAAACTGCTGGAACGACACCAGACGAGGCCGTTTGACGTTATCGATGCGCCGGAACTTCTCGGAGACGCAATTTTGCCCACGATCGGTAAAATTGCTCCGATTGTGATCAGGTTGTATACACCTCACTCGAAGTTCATTGCTGAACGCTTCCACAACGCTTCTGATTCGTTTGACCATCAGTTTATGGCCATGGTTGAAAGGGTCGCCATGGTCAATGCAGAGGCAATCACTTCTCCCAGTCTTGACTTGGCCAAGTTTGTTGCTTCTGATCTGAATATTCCACTGAACGACATTACTTTAATTGCCAATCCAATAGACGCGGTCAAATTCAATCCGGAGGGAGCGAAGGCCATCGAATCAAGTGATACGCTCAAAGTCCTTTTTGTTGGGCGTCTGGAAGAGCGCAAAGGAATTGGCTATCTGGTACAGGCTATTCCAGATGTTGTTCGGGCAGTTCCAAATGCGCATTTTTACATCATTGGTGACGATACCAAGAATGGACCGCAACAGACATCTGTACTTGATGGACTCAAGCAGTTTATTGCCAAAGCAAACTGTCAACCTAATGTCACGTTCATCAATCGGGTTCCACTAGACGATCTTCCAAAATACTACCGATCAGCTGATGTCTGCGTTGTCCCCTCACTTTATGATAATTCTCCTTACACTTGCCTGGAGGCTATGTCTTGCGGTCGAGTCGTTGTCGGCACTACTTCTGGTGGCATAGGCGAATATCTTGTGAACGGCGAGTCAGGTGTTTTGGTTGAAGCCAAGGATGCTTCAGCTATCGCGCAGGCAGTAATAAATCTGCTTAGAAATCAGGATGAGCGGAGAAGGCTGGAAGTGAACGCCAGGCAACGTGTCATGGAAAAATTTCAACGCTCAGAAATTGCCCGTCGGACCACCGCACTCTACGGACTGGCCATCGATCGATTTAGAGCGCGCCAAGAGAGCCCCTTGTATACGCGTGACAAGGCCAGGATGCTCGCCGATCTTGATGACATGATGACTGGCTTGAACATGATGTTTCATAAGCTGCTCTGGCAGCATTCATATCGCTACCGAGTCGCTACTCTTCTACACAGAATACGAACACGCCCGCGCCTCTTTGTGGCCGAACTCATGCTTAAAGCGCTTAAAGCGCCCTTCGGAGGCGAAAGCAAAAATGTCAACTACCCGGCGCTGGTGGTCTGGCTGGAGAAGCAGATTTCCGCGAAGCATCAGGCCATAGTTGACGCTGCCGGATTGAGTGCCGTTGGTCAGATTGAGAGGTAATCGAGCATTGTCCCCAGGAATTTCGATTTGCTTGCCCAACTATAACGGCGCTGATTATTTGGCTGAGGCGATCGAAAGCGTTTTGGTCCAGAGTTATTCTGATTTCGAGCTGCTCATCGGCGACGATGGTTCTTCGGATAATTCCCGAGAGATTATTGCCAGCTATGTGCGCAAAGATCCGAGAATAGTCTTCTGGACTAACGAAGAGCGCCTGGGGCTATTTGGTAACTACAATGCCTGTCTCAAAAAGGCGAAGGGTAGGTACATAAAGCCATTTGCGCATGATGATCTCCTAGAGCCCGATGCACTGTCGCGCTTGTCTGCAGTTCTTGAAGGAAATCCTGATGTTTCGCTGGTCAGCAGTGAAAGACGTTGGATTGGCAGCCGCGGCGAAACGATTGAAGGGGCGGTGCATTTTACTGAGGACCAATATCTGTGCGGCAAGGAAGTAATCATTGCCAATCTGATCACGCTCAGTAATTGGGTGGGAGAGCCCAGTGCAGTAATGTTCAGAGGCTGTGATAAAGGTGAGGGCTTTGATCAATCGCTCTATCACTACGGCGACATTGAATATTGGTTTAGGATTCTGTCTAAAGGCGATCTGGTCTACTTGAGCAAACCGGTTTGTCGCTTCAGACGGCATGAACAAAGTAACACGACAATAAATCTTGCCGGTCTCTACTTCGCGATGGATATTTTCAGAATTGGCGATAAGTATAAACACTACCTCAACGAGTTGGGTGAGACGAAAGAACATTTCGCAGCGCGAGCGATCGAAAAAATTGCACTTCAGATGGATCACCTAGTCAGAAATGAAGATCTGAAGTTGCCGACGGTTATAGCTGCCAGACCAGCAGGTCACGAGCAATTCGTTAGAGCCGACAATGATGTGCTACGCGAAGCGTTGTTCGAGTCAACCGGTCGTGTGACAAGCTTGTTGAAAGAACTTTTGCAAACGCAAAATGAGTTGGAGCACCGGCAAGGTGAATGCGAAAGACTGAGAGCGGCTGTCAATCAAATGTCTAACAGTGTCTCATGGAGGTTAACTGCCCCATTGCGTACTGTTCGGGAGAAAATCGGAACCAAGGAGTAATCACGTGACTAGCGATGAGCAAGGAAACTAATTTGACCGTTACCGCTGTTAGGAACCGGTTAGAAGAGTTCAGCGTAAAGCCGGACGGTCGGCTCGCTCTTGGTTCTTCGGACAACAGGCAGAAAGACGTACTAATGGCGGGGAGCTGTTTTCTGCTTGTCTTCATCGTGAATCTGATTTGGTTCTCGATCGATCATCGCTTTCCGACGATGGATGAAGCAGGTCACATTATGAGCAGCTTCACTGGCAGAGAGCTGCTACTGCACTTTCGTCCCTGGCAGCATCAGTGGTGGCATCATGTTTTGACGATCAGTCCATTTTATCCACCGGTCATATACATGATAAATGGAGCATTTCTCCTCGTCTTAGGGCAATCTCGCCTGGTTGAGCATATCTATATGGCGTTTTTTAGCGGACTTTTGATTGTCTCAACCTATGTGCTGACGCGCTCGCTCAAAGGTAGCCCATTAGCAGCTGTGACGGCTGGACTGTTTTTATCTTCGTATCCTCTTATATCCTGGCTGGGGCATACATATTTTCTTGATATGCCGGCTGCGGCGATGGCGGCGCTATCTCTGGTGGTACTTCTTTGGTGGAGAAGATCCTCAAAACCCACAATGGCGCGGACCTTATTGACGGGGGTTGCCATTGGTATTGCCTGTTTGAGTAAACAATTGGTGGCTTTCTATGTTATACCGGCCGGACTTTACTTTTTAGCGTGCGATCTTGTCGGAGCGATCCAGTCGTCTTTAGGGAAATTGGCGCAAAGCGAAAGCATTAATTGGCTCAAGCACACGCTTCTGCTCGGCGTCGTTACGATGAACGTTGGCTTGCCGTTCATTATCGCGAATTACCAATTTAACGTCGACCACGTTCATACGAATACTCAGGCCTTTGCCTCGCAGCATGAAAATCTGGCGTACCTCGGGAGATTGGCAACCTACTGCCACCTCGTGCCTTTGGTAATGTCACCGATTTTGCTGATTACGACATCGCTCATGTCACTTTTCTCGCTAAAAGCGAAAGAATATCGCAATCTGCTACCCGTTATTATTTCTGCGGCGGCGGGTGTTTGCCTTTTGTCTTTCATACCCAGTGAAGGACAGGACTCGCGATATTTGGCACCGTTTCTCATCGCGGCGGCTATATTGTCCGGTGTATCTATTCAAAAGTTGTTTTCTTCGACCAGTCGCTTGATGAAGATGGCTGGGGTGATGATTATTTGCCTGGTGGCCAGCAAGAATTTATTCTACAATTTTGCACCATACCCAGTGCCGATACCGCAGCCAACCTGGTTTGCACAGTGGAATGAGCACGAAGGTAATCCTGTTCGTTATCAAGATTGGGGACATTCGTTGGTCATCGATACGATCAACAAATTAGATCGGGGCAAATTAGTGTATTTGAACATCTTGCCCAACCACGAAGAGCTTCATATCAACGCCTTTCAGTTGCTACTGAGAGAACAAGGCATTGTATCCATTCTTCCGACTGGCTCACGCCCGTGGACTATTGTTGGTGATCGCGTGGACTTTGATCCGGCGACGGCATGGCGCTTCCACTATTACTTGCTAAAGACCGGTTACAGCGGATTCAGATTTTACGACAGGGCGTCTGCTCTCGAGTACGCTAAGCTTACCAGGTACATTCGGAGCGAGGGCCCTTACAATCTGGTAGCAAGCAAAGCGCTGCCCGATGGCAGTGAGCTGTTGCTTTACCGAAGAAACTTCTAGCTGGGCAAGCGCGGGCTAATTTTCGCGAATTGTTGTTATGGGATCGGAATAATCTCCCGTGCTGGCCCCTTTGTCATTTAAGCAGCAGGCACGCAGTTCGTAATAACCTGGTGATGCGAAGACTTGGCCCGGAATAGTTGTCTGTCCCTTCGCACCGCGCTGGATGATTGTCGTCATAGTGGCATCTTTGCCCTCTTGCTCTGAGAGGCCTTCGTAGAAAAAGTTTGGTTTAGAGATCTCTACCCGGAGAGCTTGGCAGTCCTTTACCATACTGGCGTCGAAATTTATCGAGAGGCCGTTTTGGGCAATCGGATATACGCCTAGATTGTTTGGAACAGCACGAACAACTGTGATGCTAGGCATTAATGCATTCGCCGATATTAGTCTAATCCCGGCGAGGTTGAGGGTTGGATCAGGTAGAGGTGATAGTTGCATTTGCTTGATATTTCCCTCAGTGAACCAGCGCCAATGATCTGAAAGGCGCACTCTAATCACTCGGCCAGAGGCAGATCCCCGTGCCGGATGCTTTGAGTCGTACCAATTTGAGCGGTTCTCTCCCTTCCAGAGGACGGAGACAATTGTCTTCGGGTATGACGCCTTGCAATCAAGTTCGACGAAGTCGTACTTGTAGGGATCCAAACTAAGTGGCGCTGACCATAGCTGATCATCGTTTCCTAGCAATTTGTGCCCATAATTGTCAGTCAGTCCGCTATTTTGCGTGATCCGGGAAACTGCACCATGGATCGGATTGTAATCGACGGTATTAGACGGGAGAGCGATGCCCGCATCTTTGTCGTATGGATTGACGAGCCGCGCGAACTTCATAGTTTGCTCGTTCCAAACGAACAGCCCGGCCGTATCTTGTCGAGACAATACTTGTTTGAACCTCTGTGTGTTGATTAGCTCCGAACCACCATAAAAAATAGGATCGAAGTTAATAAACTTGTAGAAATAGTTATTGTCTGAGAACGGCTTTGACATCATGGTATTAAATGTGGCGCCGTTGTAGATAACATGCGCACCGGCTTGTTCTTTTGGAATTCCCAAAACCACCAGCTTCTTGTTCGAAGGTGTAGATCTGGCCAATTTTTGGGATTCTTGCAAACAGGCTTTCGACTGCTTGCCAGCATTAGTCCAGGCAATGTTATTTATGTAAGTAATTCTTGCGGACAAAATTACCAGTGCGATCAAGGCCAAGATACCAGTCGCTTCAAGCGCAGGGGCGAGATTTGATCCTTCTCTCAGATGATTCCCTGGAGCGAGAATGAGCACGGGGGCGACAATAGCGAGCGGCATCGTCAAAAAGAAGAAGAACCGGGCTCCTTCGAGATTGAATCCCAGACTCCACAGTTGGTAGAGCGGTGCCATCGTGGTAAATGTCCAAAGGAGTAAAAAGCCAATCCATTTGAGCGGAACGCCACGGCTGATGAACCTGACGACAACAAGCGTGGCCAGAACGACGTATGACGAGGACAGGAGAGTTCGGTAATTGCTTACGGTTCCAAATAACTCTAAATTCAACGGGCAGGCAATTCGCACCAAAGTATCGAGGTCCGTCCACTTTTGCATCATTTGTGATACCAACGCGGCGCCTATGCTCCCGGTATATCCGCCGAAAAAGGTGCCGAGTGTCAGGTAACGAAGTACCAGGTAAAGAGCTGTGCTTATCCATATCGGCACACTCAGTTTTGCTGCAGCCAGAAAGCGTTGATTGAAACTAAATCTATCTCGAATGTCGGCGCTAATAATCTCAGGGAAAAGGAATCCTATACCGGATAGAACTAGTGGTAACCCGATGGCCATCTCCTTGGAGAATAGGGCCAGCCAAAACGATGCTACGCCGGTCGCGAAAAGGAAAATTCTCTTACGGCGGCCATGGCGGATAAGGCACCACAGGGATAGTAAATAAAAGAAAGCGCTGATTACGTTATCTCTTCCGCTTACGAACGAAATCGACTCGCAATGGAGCGGGCTACTAGCAAACAGAGCGGCGCTCAAAAGTGATACCAGACGAGATTGCAGGCTGCTCCAGGGTCGGGTCAATTCACGAAGAAGTAAATAAAGCATCACGGCAGCACTAATAAGTGCAACGATGTCTGTGAGGAAGTAACCAAACGAATTTGTATTCCAGATAAGATAGTCAAGGATGAAAGAAAGTAAAAGGCAGGGCCTATAGATCTTCATCACTGCGCACTGCATGTATGTGCCAGTGAAATTTGAAAGCAAAGCTCTCCAATTGCCCTGTACAATTGCTTGAGCGTAGGCAACTTGCCCAAAGTCATCGGCTACGAAATAGCTGCCAAGAGACTTGTAAAAGCAGCCAAATACCACTGCTGTAATGATGATTACGGGTAGTAAATAATCTGCAAGTTTCAGAGCAACATCGTTTCTTTTAAGCATCTGGTGAAAGCGAATGATGACTGCTTGACGGAAGAATCGTTTCGCTGAGCAGGTTTGAATGAGGATAATGCGAAATTCGCCAAATGCAAACAAATTCATGCTTTCTTTGACATAGAGTTACGTTCAGGGGGTCCAGATTCAACCGAAACGCTTTCTGTGCTAGACTTCCACGATTGTGGAGTTTTGAATTCGGAAAGCCCTATGAAAGCTCTCGTAATTGGCGGAAATGGCTTTATTGGGACGCACTTAGTGTCTGCCCTCCAAAGGGAAAGGATGGACGTAAGAGTGTTTGATCGCTATCCGAGCAAATTTGTCGAGCCAAGCAAGACAGTCGAGTACGTAATCGGCGATCTTGGTAATCACGGTGCTTTAAGTGAAATCGTAAACGACGTAGATTGGGTGTTTCATCTCGCCTATACGACGCTTCCGAAAACTTCTAATGATGATCCTGTGTACGATGTGCGATCAAATTTAATTGACACTATTCAATTGCTGCAAGAGTGCAGTAAAGCAGGAGTCAACAAAGTCGTATTCATCTCCTCAGGTGGCACTGTCTATGGTGTACCAAAGTCCGTGCCGATAAAAGAAAGTCATCCGACTGACCCTTTTTGTTCTTATGGGATCACCAAACTTGCCATCGAAAAATATCTGCATGTCTTCTACCATTTGAATGGACTTGACTACGTGGTTCTAAGAGTATCAAACCCTTACGGCGAAGGGCAAAATCCTCACGGCAAACAAGGGGCGATTGGAGTTTTTCTTGGACGTATAGCCAAGGGCGAACCTATTAAGATTTGGGGAAGCGGAGAAGTTGTTCGCGATTACATTTACATCGAGGATGTGGCCACAGCCCTCCTGGCTGCAGCGAGATATCGGGCTAAGGATGGACAACCGCGAATATTCAATATTGGCTCCGGGAAGGGAATCTCGCTAAACGAGCTAATTGCCGAGATTCGCCAGACAGTAGAAGTAGATGTGCAGGTTGACTACACGCCAGCGCGCGCACTGGATGTTCCGGTCAATATCCTGGATATAGAGCTAGCAAAGGAAAGGCTGGGTTGGCAGCCGTTCGTTGATCTGGGCGATGGCCTGGCTCGTACTTGGAATTGGGTGAAGGCGCTTGACCCCGTCAAGCAAATCACGCTTATTTAAAGCCATATAAAGATCAGAAAGCTTAGGCTAGCGAACGCGGCTATGGCCAAGTGCCTAACAGGTAATAGGTGGGACTTGTTGTTCGAGTTCTTCTTAATGAGCAAAAAGTGCAAAAAGTAAAAAAAGCGCAAAAGGGTGCAAAGAGAAGCAAACTGGTCAATCGTTCGCACCCTCCGTGTTGCGAACGATTGACCGTTGAGATGATCAGACGAGTCTATCGAGAAGACTCGCCTGATCTGGGTTATTAGCCGCTAGCTCACACCGAGCCGCGGTGACTGCTCGACGGCGTCCGGGCGTTGCCGAGTTGATCGGTGCCGCCGAGGCCCGGATCGCCCGACCAGGCGTTGCCGTTGGTCACGGGGTTGAAATAGAGAAGCTGGTTGACCGGCACGTTGTTGCCCGTGTTGTCCACCAGGGTCACCTGCGGCGCCACGCCGATCAAGTCGGTGGCGACGAAGTCGGCCGCCGGCGCGTTCGTGCTGGTGATCAGGTTGTAGCCGTTGGACGTCACGGCACCGGCGCCCGCGATCTGCAGGTTGCCGATGATGTTGTTGTCGAGTTGGGCGGCGGCGCCCAGAGCATACACGTCGCCGTGCAGATTGCCCGAAGTGTTGTTGCCGAGGACCGTGTTGGAGACGATCTGCACGGTCCCCCCGTTCTGGGAGACCACATCCAGCCCGTCGGCGGTGGAACCGGTGATCGTCGAGTTGTCGATCTCGGCGGCCGCGGCCGCATCGACGAAGAATCGGACGTCGGCCCAGGGGCTGATCGCGTTCCCGAACACCGAGTGGGTGACGACGGCGTGGGCTCCCGCGGCCAGCTCGAAGTCAACGTCGGCGCCGTAGCGGGACTGGTCGCCGATCAGGCCGACGGTGTTGAGATGGAACGTCCCGGCACCCGAGAACGACCAGACCGGGCCCTGCGCGAAGTTGTTCTTCGCGTAGATGTTAGTCAGGTCCAACTCGGAGCCGCTCCCCACCTGGGCGGTGATCGCACCGTTGACCAGGTTCTCGAAGCGGGAGTTTTCCACGGTGATCATGGCCGTGCCGCTC
>PSRH01000167.1 GCA_003175915.1 Candidatus Melainabacteria bacterium
ATCGATGGTGGATATGTTGAACAGCCCGGGATTGATGCTTTGGAAAAATGCAAGAAGTTCGTCAACGAGAATTTACTCCACCTGCATAAAGCCCTGGCTCTGATACCATTCTGCGCTGACAACCAATGCAGCGTCGAGGAAGCATTCACAAAATTCGGTTGGACGCCGATCAAGGCCTAGGTCTGTAACCTCTCGACTTGATTTAGATGCGGATATAAAATACAACTCATTCATTCGGCTGTACTACGGCTTAGACTGTGCTGTCTGGCGTCACGGCGCGTAAAGACCGATGAATACAACCTTGTCTTCGAAAACTTCTGAACGCGTCGGTGCTGAAAAACACACGGCGCTGGAAAAGATACGAGGCAACGCTGATCTTTTATGCGTTAGCATAATCGTCATCATTTTCCTGGTTCGCTTCAGCGACACCATATTCCTTCACAAACCGATATCGAAATTGTATTTGACCGCACTCTGGGACTCATTGTTTTATACGATGCGTGCCGGACAAAGCTTCAATATGGACCCCTCTTTAGTCCAGCAACATATTCCGGAAAGATTTTTGGTAGCAAACCTCTGGCACCACACGATCCCACTATGGAATCCCTTTACTGGATTCGGCGTGCCTCTGTTGGCGGATCCTAACGCCTTTGCTCTTTCGCCGATTTTTGCCCCATTCACGTTTTTTCCGAGTATGTATACCTGGAACATTGTCATCATTCTTCAGCTACTTGTAGGTGCTTTATTCACTTATTTCCTGGGTCGCGAGCTTGCCTTGAATCGGCCTGGCTCCATGGTCGCGTCCTTCCTATTCGCTTTTTGTCCTGCCATTCAATCACAGTGCGAGCAAGTCTATGGTAGTTGCCTGATACCATTTGTCTTCTTCTTCTTTGTGAGGGTTGGCAAGAAAAAATCATTACGGACAGCCATGTTGGCTGGAATAGCTGCGGCTGTCGACCTTCTATCAGCCAACCCAGAATCAGCTTTCATCACAATGACCTTTGCCGTCGTCCTATCGTACCTGACCGTTTACTTAAGCGACCGACGCAATTTTAGGCCAGTCCCAATTTTTGGTAGGTTTTTCCTGGCTGGATTGATAGCCTTTGGTTTGACCGCACCCGTCTTGCTTCCTTTTGCAGAATACTTGCTTCGTTGTGACAGCTATAAGTTTGCCGACAAACTACTTATCTTCCCACTCCAGGGTATCTTTAGCAATTTCCTTTTTCCGTTCTATCAGAGAAACAATCTCTTTTGGGGGCCGTTGTCGTGGTGGGGCATTCTAGCCGCGTTGTTGCTTCCAAACAAGAACAACGCTAATCGACTACCACTATTTATCTGCCTTGTCTTCAGCCTATTTGCAATAGCGCAGATATTTCCGCTCAATTGTTTGTTTAGTATTCCACCATTTTCAATGGTGCTGCTTCATTACTATGTATTACCGCAATACATCTTCTTCGTATCAATTCTGAGTGGACTTGGAATCGGCCTCATGTTCGATGCTTTCGCTGTGGAAAATACAGTCAGAAAAGTGAGAATACTAATCTTAGGGTTGATACCGGTCGTGCTATCGCTAGCGCTCTCGCCCTTTGTATGTACTGCCTGGCATGATCTCCACCTCACCATCCCCTACGCTCTGACGGTTGAAGATCCGCAGTTCGACTGGTCGCGGTGGGCAGTTAATGGCATCTGCGCATTGGCCATGCTTTTAACTCTCCTGGTGGTCTCAGGAAAGTCACCAAAAATTAGGATAGTGGGTCTGAGCGCCTTCCTAACGATCGGTATTTTGGATTTGCTTGTGGTCTCTTATAGTGCCCTGCCAACCAGACCAGCCTTCCGCTATCCGCACAATTTGCCTATTGACACAAGTAAAATTGAAGGCAGGTTTCTCACGGTTGGAAATCATTTGTTGAAACCGAATATCAATTTGGTTTACCAACTACCTATGGTGCTGGAGTGGAATGCCTTACATCCAAAGGGCTTCCCGGAGTTTCTACGAGGTTGCGGGGCATCTGTCGACAAATTTGGGCAATGTTTCCCGCCTACCATCAATCGCCTGTTAGATATCACTGGCACCCGCACGATAATCTCCCAACAACCGCTGTTGGACGAGGAAGCAATCCGCAATGCGGTGGGTCATAAAGTGTGGCGGGACCAGGTTAACTACAACAACCTGTTGACTATCTCAGATTTGGAGCTTTTTCAAGATCCAAAAGCAAATACCTTGTTCTGCCGTCTGACCGCAGAGCCGCTTGTTCCTGGCTATCCCGACTTCCACCTGCATTTCGACATCAAAGACAAAGGTGGTAGCAGCCTGCTCTATACCGAACCACAACCAATCTCCAGCCTGACGGCCAATCAGTCGATCACCTGTTCGTCGTTTTTACCAAGCAACGCTCGGAACTGGACGATTTCTCTGCGCTTGCTCTCAGACAAAGACTCGTTAGTCATTGCTCCGAAAAAAGTACCATTTGGCATGATTAGCCCCGATGGCTCATGGCTCCTTGCCACTTCCGATGACCTGACTCGATTCACCAAGATTAATAACGATCGTTTCAAACTCTTGCTAAATCGCGATGGCATTTTCACATATGAGAACAGAACTGCGCTCGATAGATATTTTTTCGTACGCCAGGTCAAATGGATGAATAAGAGAGACAATATTGTTGACTATCTCAAAACCAATGCAAACTGCCTTAGCGCCACAGCGGTTTTGGAAGACAATCAGAAGGAACGGTTTGAGAAACTTCTAGCAACACTTGAGCAGAACTTGCCACGAGCATCTGGCTTTGACAAATCAGGAAAGATCGTGAAACTAAATCCGACGAGTAAAGGCTTCGATTTCACTGGATCGTCTGCCCTGACTCTCAGTACTGACACTTCAAAGCCCGCATTGCTGATCGTGTCAGAATTAGATTTTCCCGGATGGAAAGCCTTCATGAATGGAGCTGACTGGCCTATTTTTAGGGCTGATCATCAGTTTCGGGCAGTGCTAATTCCTCCAGGTAATAACCTAATAGAATTCAAGTATGAACCCTTGAGCTTCAGGCTCGGAGTAGCCTTGTTCATGATTACCAGCGCCGCGATGATTGCTCTTTTAGTCAACTCGTACCTGCTCCAGCTGCAGGAAGTACAAGGCAAAGTTAAGAGCCAGCACGTAGACGTATAAGGCGGTCATGACCACACCCACTGCAAACCAAAATTCTTCGGACCAAAATATGAGCCCTGCCTGGTGCATTTGTCACCTCATTTACCTTTATTTGGATAAACGTCTCAATTGACCAAAAAGTTCATTCTGGTGAGCAATTGCTTGAACATCAATGAGACGGTTGCTGCTCGAGGGGTATAAGAAGGCGAAGATTTTGCCAGTCGCGTGGTCCGCGGTCAACCGGCAACAGCTCACGAGTGACCGGATTAACCAGGGCAATGCCAATTGCACTGGCACCTCTCAATTTGTAGGCAGCGATATAAATCGTATCAGCCCAGCGCTCCTCAGCTTCGGCGAGATGGCCATTTAGCCGATAGTCTTCTTGAGCTAAAATCTTGCCCTCTCTGTCCACTACTTGGACAGCAACCTGATAGACCAATCGTTGTTCGACCATGCTGCGCCAATTGAGAATCAATCTGGCTCCACCTGTAGTGGCGCGCCCTAGAAGGCCTTTGTCCAGCGAAATTTTCTTGCCGAATTGCGTGCTCCTGGGCACACCGAGATCGTTCATTGAAAAGGTGACTTTTGTGCAGCTTATCGTGTAGATAAGCAGCGTCGCTAAAACCAATTCCAAACCCAGGCAACAAGATCTTAGATTGAAGGACCAAACCTTGGATCGAGAAGGTACGTTTTTTGAGTCCCTTGAAGAACCCCGCAGCCATTTCCTAAACGGAGTTTCTACAAGAGAGAAGTTCAAGTCAGAAAGAACCACAAGCAGGAGCAAGTACAGTAAAAGGATAGCCCATACATCCAGCCCATCTAAGTTTTGACGATTAGAATAAATATGCCCTAGAAGTAAGAAATGTAAAAGATATACTGAATAGCTGATCTCGCCTAACCACACTAATATTGGTGCTTCCAATACTCGTGAAATGTACCCTGCCCGCAAAGCCATTACGAAAATCAATACTCCAAACAAGGGTGCGCAGCCACAACGCATGAGCCAGTAGGACAGGGGTTGAAAGGTTTTATCAGGGCAGATGCCAGGTAAGATGGATCCCAGGCTACTCAGCCCCCAGATAACCATAGCGATGGCAAATATCTCTAAAGTAGTGGCCACCCATCGGTTAAGATCGATAGCGCTGCGCCATTTCAACCAGGCGGTCGCTATCCCCATTCCCAGAACGAATTCGAGCGTTCTACCCGTTGGACCTAGATACAACAGTAGGGGCTCACTCAATGGAAACTGCCAGCCAAGCAAAGAAATACTACCTCGTTGAGCAGCAAGCATAGAGGCTAACAAAGCCAGGGCAGCTAGGATAAATTTGCCAACCCATCCAGTTCTCCAAGGCCGAATCAGGGCAATAAAGCAAAAATAAAAGAAGAACTCTGTAGAAATACTCCAGGCTACCGGGTTTATCGACGGCCAATAGCTGACTCCCATGGTCCATGTTTGTACCATCAGCAGATTCACCACTAGGCACTGGAAAAGAGGAATACCTCCTATTTTTAGTGGTATTACACACAGTGCCAGCAATGTCGCTACAAGATGACCAGGCCAGAGTCGGGCAAACCTCGCTTGCAAAAACTTCCCGATCTCCCTCGTCCCACGTAGCCCCCCGTATACATAGGTGAGAATAAATCCGGAAAGAACAAAGAAGAAAGAAACTCCTTGGGCAAGTGGCAACATATCCTCGGCGTGACACTGGTTGATCGAGAGGGTAGGTGCGGCATGATGCCAGACGATCATCGCTGCAGCGAAAAAGCGCAGCGATGTTAGAGCATCGAGTTTCGGCACAGGCAGCCCGGTGAAGGGTGTTGCTCTTTCTAATGGTAGTGGCGGCTGGCTGATTTGCACCGGCATGATCTAGCTCGCGGCAGAACCAATCGGACCAGAAAGGCCCAACCTCAACCAATAAGCGCAAATCCGTACGTAGGCAAGCAACATCAAGCCCAGATAAGCGATGCTGTCGAGATACCATCTGCCCTTGCGATAATGCTTGAACCAGAAGCGGTAGAGACCACGATGCGAAGAAAGTATCATTTTAACTTTCACTTGCTTGATCGACTGGCCATAGTGATGTACTACTTTCGCAGCCGGCGTGAACCAGATTTCCCAACCTGCCTCTTTCGCCCGGTAGCACAAATCAACTTCTTCAAAAAGCATGAAAAAGCTTTCGTCGAAGATGCCAACCTCGTCCAGCACTGCCTTTCTAATTAAGAGGCAAGCTCCTTCAGGCTGATCGACCTGTCTCTCATCGTTGTGATTCCAATCGAGCATCTTGTAGTCTCGGAATTTGGCAACACCCGGAAACATTCGGCTCAAACCGATCAGTTCGCAGGACATAGCCGAAAACGTAGGGAATTTGCGGCAGGAAGGCTGGATGCTACCGTCGCTATTGAGTAATTGCGGAGCGACAATGCCGGCATGCTGATGCCGCTCGAGAAACTCAACGAGCGTTCCAAGTGTACCCAGACCAATCTCAGTATCTGGATTGAGCAACATTACATAAGGCGATCTGGTGATGCTCAAAACCTGATTGTTGGCTGCGGCAAACCCGCGATTCTCCTCGTTCCTGATCAACTTCACCCAGGCATGCTTAGCGGCCACCATTTCGGCGGACCCATCCCGGGATCTATTGTCAACAACAAATACCTCCACGTTTGCACTTCCAGCCGAAGAACTTTCTACTTCTGCCCTCAAACTAAGCAGGCACTTATCGAGAAGTGCGCAAGTATTCCAACTGACTACGACTACGGTGAGGATCATCTAAGTAAGACTGGCGCATCCGCGCAACACGTTGTTGTTCTACACTATTAGAGATTTGTTGAATCAACATCGGAGCGGGAGTTTAACACAAAAGGTGGGCAACAGCAATGAGCAATAAGCCCTCCGTGGCGCGCACGGCGCTTCTGGCGCTGACGCTTTTAATGCTTTTCTCCTGCTCGAAAGCAAAGCACGAAAGCCGCCCTGTAACCCCGCTCATGTCGACCGATTTAATCAAACAAGCCCGTTCCGGCATCGTTACTCTTTCTTATGGTGAGAGGCCAACGGACCGAGCCCATTTGTTAGATTTTTGTTTGCCAGCGACAGGCGCCCCCCCCTTCCCATTGATCGTCTACGTCCACGGCGGCGGTTGGTGCTCAGGGGACAAGGATCCATTTCCTTCTGTCCTCTTGTGCGAAGCAGGCTATGCTACTGCAAGCATCAATTACAGACTTACCAGCGAAGCTGTCTTTCCCGCACAAATTGAGGACTGCAAACGAGCTATCGCCTGGTTGCGCAGTAACGCCAACAAACTGCAGATAGATCCCAACCGTATCGGAGCCTGGGGCACTTCCGCAGGAGGACATCTGGTCGCTTTGCTTGGCACCACAGGCGATGCTCAGTCACCGACCTGGGCGGTGGCTTCACCGGGAACTTCTAATACTGTTGCCGCCGTTTGCGATTGGTGTGGTCCCAGTGATTTCCTTTCGCTGCCAGCCCAAAGTAACCCTCGCAGTAATATCATGCGTGCAGTGGTTGATTTTCTGGGTGGCACGCCCTCCGAGCGGCCCGCTATTGCCAAAGAGGCGTCGCCGATCACATACGCCCACAAGGATTGCCCGCCGTTTTTAATCATGCATGGCAACTCCGATGAACTGGTACCTGTAGAACAAAGCAAGGAATTACACGACGCCCTCAAGGCAAAGGGAGTGGATTGCAGTTTCGATGAAGTTGAAGGCACGCATAACTTTTACACGCCAGAGAACGAGCTCAAGGTGACGCAATTTTTTGACCGTACTCTCAAAAATAAAAGGCCACAACATCCATAACCGGTTGACTTTGACAATTGCTGTCCTCTCGGTTTACCTTCATTTAATGCTTCTGGTTCGCTCCGACAAGCACCCTGGTCCACCATGAGACGTAGAATGGCTCAATGTTTTGGAAACGACTCACTGACCTCCTCATATCCTTCGTTGCTTTAGCCTGCTTGGCACCTTTGCTCCTGCTCATTGCGCTTGCGATCAAGCTGGATTCGCCAGGACCCGCAATATTTCGACAAAAAAGAGTGGGGAGATTCGGAAAACTATTCGAAATCTATAAATTTCGAACAATGAACGTTGGCACTCCCGACCTGGCTACAGACAAGATGCAGCTTCTGCCGAGCCCCATCACAAGAATTGGCGAGTTTCTGCGTAAAACCAGTCTGGATGAGCTTCCCCAATTATTCAACGTAGCACTAGGCGAAATGAGTTTGGTGGGTCCCCGCCCAGCTTTGTATAATCAAACGGAATTAACCGCCAAGCGAATGGCTGCTGGTGTGCTAGAGTTTCCGCCCGGGATTACCGGATGGGCACAAATCAACGGTCGGGACGAACTGCCCGACGACGTTAAAGTGACAGCAGATCAATGGTATTGCCGAAACTGGAGATATACACTCGACTGGCAAATCATCTTCTCTACCTTCCAGGCAGTGCTCAGCAAACGCGGAGCGATCTAACAATGGTGACAGCAAAATGAAAGGACTTATTCTCAGCGGCGGCAAGGGAACTCGTATGCGACCGATCACGCATACTGCGGCCAAACAACTCTTGCCCGTCGCCAATAAACCAATTCTCTTTTACGGTATTGAAGCGATTAAATCTGCCGGCATCAAGGACATTGGCATAATCATCAGTCCGGAAACGGGCGAAGACGTCAAAGCAGTTGTCGGCGACGGCAGCCGCTGGGGCATCAAAATTGAATACATTCTTCAAGATCAACCGCTTGGCTTGGCACACGCCGTCAAGACAGCCCGCCCGTTTCTCAAGGACGATACTTTCGTCATGTATCTTGGCGACAATTTGATCAAAGACGGAGTGGCGCCACTGGTCAAGCGCTTCAATGAAACCAGCGTTGATGCATTCATTTTGCTTAAGGAAGTCAACAACCCAAGCGCGTTTGGCGTCGCGCATTTGGACGGTAACGGCCGGATTCTCTCGCTAGAAGAAAAGCCAGCGCACCCAAAATCCAACCTGGCACTAGTAGGCGTCTATCTATTCACCAAGAATATTCATAAGGCAATTGATGAAATTAAGCCGAGCCGCCGCGGCGAGCTGGAAATTACCGACGCAATTCAACGCCTGATTACCACCAACTATCACGTCGGCAGCTATGTTCTTCAGAGCTGGTGGCTCGATACAGGCAAAAAAGATGACATGCTTGAAGCTAATCGTGTCGTCCTGGATGAGATGAATGACGTCTCCATGCTCGGCGATCTGCAGGAGGGCTCGCGCATTTCCGGCAGAGTACGCATCGGCAAAGGCAGTATCTTGAAGAACTGCACGGTGAGAGGCCCGGCGATGATCGGTGACGACTGCGTGCTGGAAGACAGCTATGTCGGACCATTCACATCTATAGGCGATAGAGCCCAGGTCACTCACGCCGAAATTGAGCATTCGATTCTCAGGGAAAATTGCCAGATTCTCGACTTTCACGGTCGCATTGAAGATAGCTTGATCGGCGTAAACGTTGAGCTGACGCGCAGTAACTTCAAACCCGTTGCCTTTCGCTTGATGCTTGGCGATGACAGCAAAGTGGAAGTGGTGTGACAACATAAACCTTTGCTTATTCAGTTGCCAGTAATCTTAACCGGCAGTCCTTGATCGCTTGCACTTGTTCAAAGGAGAATCGCCAAGTAGATCTTGTGCGCATCTCTTGGCTTCCCTTCGAGGTAATCAAATGCAACTTCTTTTGACCGGCGGACTTGGGTTTATTGGAAGCAATCTGGTCAGGTACTTTCTGAAAACGCAACCAAGTTACACGATTATCAATTTAGATGCGGTCACTTACGCCGGCCATCCGGAAAATCTTGCCGATCTTGAGCGGGATCCACGCTACAAGTTCGTCCATGGATCAATTGACGATGCTGCGCTCGTAGCCGAAATTGTCTCCGGTCGCAAGTTCGGACCAATAAAGGGTGTAATCAACCTGGCGGCAGAATCGCATGTGGATCGCTCCATCGCCGATCCCTCCATTTTCGTCCGTACTAACGTATTGGGAACGCAGGTATTGCTCGACGCGGTCCTTAAGCAGGCGGGCAAGGGTGGCACCAAGAATGGTGCCCTATCAGACTCGCTTCGCTATCTGCAAGTTTCGACCGATGAAGTCTATGGTTCGCTCGGACCAGAAGGCTTATTCACTGAGGAGACGCCCCTGGCGGCTAACAGCCCCTACTCGGCGAGCAAAGCCGGCGCCGATTTGTTGTGCCGCGCTTACTTCCATACTTTCGGACTGCCCGTCATCGTTACCCGCTGTTCAAACAACTACGGACCCTATCAGCACCCTGAGAAACTCATTCCGCTCTTCATAACCAACGCTTTAAGCAACCGCCAAGTACCGGTTTACGGCGATGGGCTCAATGTCCGGGATTGGCTGCACGTAGAAGACCACTGTCGGGCCATTGATATCGCCTTTCATCAGGGACGGCCAGGCGAGGTGTATAACATCGGCGGCAACAATGAGTGGAAAAATATAGAGATTACAAAACTTATTCTCTCAGAACTCGGAAAGCCAGAGTCTTTGATCAAATTCGT
>PSRH01000140.1 GCA_003175915.1 Candidatus Melainabacteria bacterium
GGCATATCTGCTTTTTTTAAGGGGCGAGCGACTAAAGGCGGACGATCTGGGTACATACCGATATTAGTAAGAGCAGGTTGGAGCCGGTCGTCCAGACACTTTCAAGGATGATCATTGCTAGTAAAAGAGTGTGCTTGGCCCAGAGAAATTTCAGATATCATTCAAAGCGAGATGGTATTGCTAGCCCTGAGCTCTTAGAATCGAAGGCCTTTCAATGGATGCAACAACAGCAAGCCGCCCGATCAATATCTTCATAGTTGAGGATTATGAGATCACCCGTGTCGGCTTGAGGCTGACCTTAGGCCAGGTGGGGGATTTCAAAATCGTCGGTGAGGCTGAGGATGGGCAAAGCGCTGTGCAAAAGGTGATTGAATCTGGGGCTGATGTCGTGCTCATGGACATAGGCTTACCAGTGCTCGATGGCATTGACGCGACGCGCCAGATCAAGTCTCAAAGTCCTGAAACTAAAGTGATCATGCTTACCTCCCATGACAACGATCGTGACGTGTTTGCTGCCCTCAGCGCCGGAGCAGATGGCTATTGTTTGAAAGAAGTGGGAAGCAGCCAGCTGGCTAATGCCATCCGGGCCGTATTCGAAGGAGTGGCCTGGCTGGATGCCGGGATCGCGCGCAAAGTTCTGAAAGCGTGTAGCAACATTAATGCCGGTGCCGCACCACCGGTGGTGAGCAATGGATCGACCAGAATGAAAGCCAGTTATACTGTCTCGCCCCTCTCGCAGCGCGAGCTGGACGTACTCCTTCTCGTGGTTGAGGGGCAAAGCAACCAAGAAATTGCCGATAAGCTTGTTCTCAGCGTGGAAACGGTGAAGACCCACATGCGTCACATCATGGAAAAGCTAGCCGTTACCGACCGCACTCAGGCTGCCGTCAAAGCTATGCGGGAAGGCATTGTCTGAGAATGACGATGAGCGTTTAGCTCAGTTGGCTCTGGGCCATTTTCTCAAGCCGGGCGATTCTTTCGGCTGTAGATGGATGAGTGGAGAAGAGATTGGCACACCAGTTGCCCGGGTCCGGCTTCATGATATAAAGCGAAGATAGGGCTGGATTGGCTTCGGTGAAAGGTACTACCTTGCTCGCCTGGTCGACTTTTTCAAGAGCACTGGCTAGCTCTAGCGGTTCCTTACACATGCGCGCCCCGGTAGCGTCAGCTTCAAACTCGCGCGTGCGGGAGACGGCCAACTGGACAAGCGAAGCGGCTATGGGAGCAAGAAGGATCAGCAAGAAAAAGGCAATGGGATTGCGATTGGCTTGGCCGTCTCTGGAGCCGTAGAGGGCTTGTTGCTGAGCGAATTGAGCAAGAGCGATGATTGCTCCAGCCATAACGGCAGCGATTGTGGTGATCAGGATATCGCGGTTGCGCACGTGGCCCAGCTCATGGGCAAGGACGGAGATCAGCTCATCGCGATCGAGAATGCGCATGATTCCTTCCGTAACTGCGATTGCCGAATGTTTGGGATCGCGACCAGTGGCAAAGGCGTTCGCTGCCTGGGAAGGAATGATATGGATGGTTGGAACCGGCAAATTCGCTCTCTGAGCAAGAGTTTCGACAATGGCATAAAGCTCAGGAGCCTGCGAGCGCTCGACCGGCTGAGCACCGGACATCTTTAAGGCCAACGGTGCAGAAAACCAGAAGCTTACGACGTTTGTGATCAAGGCGAAAATCAAGGCAATGATCATACCCTGCTGGCCGCCGAAATAATTGCCAATAGCGATCATGAATCCTGACAGGATGCCGAGCAAAAGAATCGTCTTAAGAAAATTCATAGCGATTTAGCCCCGTAGTCACCTGATTCAATCTAGCTTTCTCTGTCGATCGGGCAAGCTTTTTTCGCTGAAGTATTAATCATTAGTCGGCGGCATTGCCCCACCAAGCAGAAATGACGAGCGTTTGCTCAGTATGCTCCGAGATTTGCTGTTGGCAAAAGAAGCGAAAGAGATGGCAACGCTTTTCCGTCCGACACTTTTCTACCGCAATTGGGCTTGAGGTGCATAAACCCTTGGGCCTCAAGCGTTTCGTGCCAAGCGACAAGAGCGGCTAAGGATGAGCCTAGACCGCGTATATATAAAGCGGCTCTAACTAATATATTCGGCTCTTTAATTTATTCTCGGCATCGTCTGGCCAAGGCGTTAAATCTTGGGTTGGTGGGAAAAAAGTAGATGGCGTTGAACGTTGAACGAGGCTCCAACCTTGACAGATAGTTGGGAAAAATATCGCACTGATGCGGACAAGGCGATCAGGGCAGGCAACGATCCTGATGCGGAAGCATTTCTTTTCGCTGCTTTGCAGGAAGCTGAGCAAATGCCTGATGGCGATGAACGGCGGACCGTTTCTTTAGAGTCGTTGGCCGAATTTTACTGGAATCAACAGAAGCACTTTCAGGCTGAGGTGCTTTGCCGGCGCATTCTTAATACCTACGAGAAAGCTCTGGGCAAAGATCATATCGATGTGGCCATTTTGGCCAACAATCTGGCCATGCTCTGCCATCTCCAGAAGAAATATATTGATGCCGAGACTCTTTATAAGCAAACGCTTTCGATCAAGACGCGAGTGCTCGGCCCCAATCACCCCGACGTGATTAAGGTTCTAGAGAATTACGCCAACTTGTTGATGGCTACTCACCGTGCCGCTGAGGCCGAGCATCTGAAAGTATGTGCTCAGAGCATCACTAATGGACGCTGGCGACGTTCCGGCACCTGGAAGGCCTTCGAACGGACCGACGACAGTAGTCTTACCAATGAGGCAAGAGAGCCGGAATTATTAGAAGCTGCCGAGCCGGTAGCTGTGGCTTCAGCCGCCAGATTCACACCGCAGCCAAATAATGTGGTTGATATCATCGACGATGAAGTCGAGTTTCGAATCAACGAATTCGACACCAAAACGCTGCCTTAGCTACCCGGTTTATTGAGGATCAGGGCACGAGGATGTGCTCAAAGAGCAGGCGCTCGACAGCGTGCAGCGGTTCAATTGTTTTGGCCGTCTTAGCACGTACGAAAGCACCGCTCCATACGCTAAGGAACAACTCAGCCAGATCGTCGCCATTATACTTTTTGCTGATTTCGCCCCTCTGTTGTCCTTCTCTTATGCAGTCAGCAAAGCGACGATGTGATTCTCCCTGAATCTCCAGTAGGCGCTTGCGAAATACTTCGCTCTGATCCGACATTTCCTGGCTGAGATTGCCGATTAAGCAACCTTTCCGGCAATTAAGCGATTGAAAATTGCTGACCGCCAGGCGACAAAATCCTTTCAATCGGGAAAGCGGGCTAAGAGAACGATCCCCTAAAGTTTTATCGAGTTTCTCTTTGTGGCCCTCAGCAAAGTGATCGATTATCTTCAGACCAAAATCTTCCTTGCTTTCAAAATAATGATAAAAGGAACCCTTAGGGACACCAGTGCGTTTCAGCACTTCCATGATGCCGGTGTTGTTGTAACCCTTCTCCAACATGATTTCGATGCCGCTTTCAAGCAAAAGCGTTTTGGTAGATTCTTTAGTAGCCAACTGGCTTGTCACGATGGTTGCCTCCTGGTTATTAACAGATTAGACCAGTCGTCTAGGGTATGTCAACAGTTGGCACGAAGTTTAGGAAGCCTTCGTCATTTACTGCGCTAAAACATCTATATTTGGGAAGCATTGCTCTTTGAGGTGTGCGAATGAAGTGGGCTTCAGTATTATCCCGTTCCCAGTCAGCTAACGGGTTCGATTGGCAAGAGCTAGTCGACACGGCTGTGCTTGAGGTTAAAGCGAAGTTGGGAAGTGAAAAGCCTGATCTGGTTTTGGTCTTCATTGCAGCCCAGTTATCCGAGCACTGCGAAGAAATCGCCAAGGAAATCAAGGCTCAGCTTGCCCCCAAAGCCCTAGTCGGTTGTTCGGCCGGTGGACTGATAGGCGGTGGTTTGGAAGTTGAACAGGAAGCCGGAATCGCCCTTTGTGCGGCAGTTATGCCCGGGGTCCATCTAAAGGCCTTCCATTTAGATGACAAGAAATTGCCCGATCTGGATGCCGGACCAGCAAGTTGGGAAAACCTGGTTGGCTTCAAGGGCGATGAAGAGCCATTCTTTATCCTCTTACCGGACCCATTCACCTTTCGCGTAGAGGCGCTGGTGGAGGGCTTGGATTTTGCCTTCCCCAATTCGAAAAAAATCGGCGGGCTGGCAAGTGGCGCCAGCCAACCTGGAAAGAACGCGCTTTTGCTGAACGATAGAGTGTTCAGAAAGGGTCTGGTTGGTGTAGGGTGTTCCGGTAACGTCGTCTTGGAAACGATTGTCGCTCAAGGCTGCAAGCCGGTTGGGCGTCCGCTCAGGGTGAGCGAATGCGACAACAACGTCTTGATTGAGTTGGATGGCAAGCCAGCTGTCACTGCCCTTAAAGAAGTGTTGGAGAATATGAGCGAACAGGAGCAATCCCTGGCCCGTCATTCTCTCTTTCTTGGGGTGGTTATGGATGAATTTAAGTCGGAGTTCAAAAGCGGCGATTTTCTCATCCGTAATATCATTGGCATTGAGCCAAAATCAGGGGCGTTGGTAGTCGGTGAGGTCCTCCGCAACGAAAGAACGGTGCAATTCCACGTGCGCGATGCCGCCAGTTCTTCGGAAGATCTGCGCATGCTCCTCAAGGGCTATGTGGAGCAAAGCGCCGAGAGCGGCAAAGGTGAAGGAGCCTTGCTTTTCTCCTGTCTTGGCAGGGGCACATACCTCTATGGTCAAGCCAATCACGACACGGATGGATTTAAAGCCTACATCGGTGATATACCTCTAAGTGGATTCTTTTGTAATGGCGAAATAGGACCGGTTGGTGGTAAGACCTTTGTCCACGGCTATACTTCTTCTTTTGGAATCTTCAAAGAAAAAGAGAAAGCGGGCGGAAAGTGCTAGTCGCTTAAGCAAGGAGGGGAGTTTGAAAAGAGGCTGTATTCCTCTGTGTCGGGCGAACTTTATGACGATGACGTTGGGCCTGGTACTGGTTGCGATGCCTTGTACTCTTGCCCATCAACCGGCCAAAAAAACTGAGAGTGTAAGCCCCAGTGCTGCTGTGGATAATCGGGAAAGCCAGGCCTTTCTTGCCAATTTGAGAGGGCGTGTTCTCAATAACTGGCTTTTGCCGGATGGCAAGAATGTCGTGGTTCTTGTGGCCACTGTCAACGGCCACGGTGATGTCACCGATGTCAGCACAAGCGAGAGCACAGCCGACCCGTTGGCAATCGAAGCGGCCAGAAACGCCTTTGAGAAATCACAGCCGCTCGGGCTATTACCCTCAAGATACGCCGGCGATTGCAAAATCACTCTTACCTTCACGTCCAATGTCGATCCGCACGGCGATAGCACTTCTGACCTAACCAGCCGCATCGACCTAATCAAAACCAGCACAAACGAAGGGAAACAAGGAACCGGCGCTCAAGCTGCGACCGGACAGTAGATAACCGAAGAGGTCTTTCCATTGGAAGCCCAGCCTCAAAGCAAAGGACCAGGTATGGATTGGTGGCGCAGTGAGAAGTACAAGTTTTTCAGCATTTAGGATACTGGCTCTTGTTGTTTTCGTGAATTTTGCCTCTATGACTAAGTCTTTTGGAGAAACGAACTATTCCTTAGAGGGCAAACGACCGCCTCATTTTGCCGGTGTCTGGTATGAGGCCAATCCGGAGCAGCTCAATACTCAGCTGAGCGAATACCTCAAGAATGCCGATAACGAAATGGCATTGCATCCGATCGAGCCAAGCTTCGCTGACAACCAAGCTTGCACGCCAAATATTGTGGCGGCGATCGTGCCTCACGCTGCGTATTACTATTCCGGACAGACCGCCGCTTTTGCCTATGAAAAGCTCAATGGTCTTAAGGTCGATCGGATTTTCCTCCTTGGACCAAGTCACTATACGGCTTTCCGCGGCTGTGCTCTGCCCACGGATTCCATATTCGCCACACCACTAGGTGATTTGCAAGTGGATCAAGAAGTTATAAAAGAGCTCTGCCATTTCCCTTCCTTCAAACAAATGCCGGATGTCCACACGCAGGAGCATGCTCTGGAATTGCAACTGCCCTTGATTCGCAAGATCTTTGGCGACGTCAGAATTGTGCCGATTACAGTCGGTAATCTCTCCGATGAGACGGACATTCGGCAAGTAGGTCGCATACTGAAAAGATATATGCATAAAGGTGACCTGGTGATCGTCAGTTCCGACTTCACCCACTATGGACCGAGATATGACTTTCAGCCATTCAAAGACAACATACCGCAGAACATTCGAAAGCTCGATGAAGATGCCTTCAAATGTTTGGGGCAACCTGATTTGAAAGCTTTTCTCGATTTTCACGATAGAACGCATGATACTATATGCGGTTTTTACCCATGTGCTGTTTTACTCTCGATGTTACCGGCACAAGCACATGCTAGCCTTTTGAGCTACCACACATCGCGAGAGTTACTGGATGATCCAGACAATAATTCGGTCAGCTATATGGCGATTGTTTTCTCCTGCCCAGAGTCTTCTGAAGGTTGGGGATCGGCGACGGAAGCAACGGGCGAATCTGCCGGAGCGCTGACTGCCGCTGATGGCAAGAAACTACTGGAGATTGCTAGGCTGGCTTTGCGCTCTCACGTCTTGCAGACCGCTAAGCCGGCGGATTACAGCAAACTTTTGAGCCCGCACCAGCAGGCGCTCTTCAACCAGCACAGGGGAGTGTTTGTTACTCTCTTCAAGCATCATGTCGGTGAAAATCCGGTAAGCGAAAGGAAAGACGGCAAAAACCTGCGCGGCTGCATCGGTTACATATGGCCAGTGAAATCATTGCTTGAATCGGTTTGCGACAACGTCGTCAGTGCTGCCACACGTGACCATCGCTTTGATCCGGTGAGCGCCGATGAACTGAAGGATCTGCAAATCGAAGTAAGTGTTCTTACTCCCCCACACGGCGTTAAAAGTTGGCAAGATATAAAGTTGGGACAGGATGGCATCGTAATGCACAAGCACGGGCTGCAGGCTGTGTTTTTGCCGAGCGTGGCCAGTGAATTTGGCTGGGATTTGCCGGAGACCTTGACCCAGCTGTCGATTAAGGCAGGTTGCGGGCCGGATGGCTGGAAGAAAGACACCGTATTTGATGTCTTCCAGGTGCAATCGTTCGAAGAAAGTGAGTGACAAATAGATCAGGCAAGTGAGTAGATTGCCAGAGCCTTGGGCATATTCACTTTATTGACAGAGGGCTTAAGGCCCTGTCGCCCAGCTTACCTTTGCGCTTTTCGACGAGGGCCCTGATAATGATTGATAGAAGTTGTCGCCCGCTGAAGATCATGGTCCTGGGATGCTTTGCTTGCTTGAGCCTCTCTTTCAAGCCGGCATGGGCAGATGAAGTGACAACTCCGGAAAGCGAGCCAACAAGCGGCTGGCCAAGTATGCCTTTGCCCAATCCCAACCAAGCCTCGGACCTCCTCAAGACTGGTTCAGTGGAACTGGGCGACGGTTCCGAATCTTCTGACGGCGGCGCCACAGGTGATTCCTCCAAGCAAATGGATAACTCGTCACAGGGCAACATCAGCTCAATTACCAGTGATGTTCAGTCTATCCCGGACCCTACTTCTCAGCCAGAAGAAATGCAACAGATTCGACCACCGGCAGTAATCGTGCGGAGCTATCAGACGCAACCGACGTTAAATGGTTCTAAAGATCAAGGTACGGCAGACAACAATTCTAAGTAACTAGACTGTTTGCCAGTTCTTTTGCTTTGTTGGCCCGCATACTGAAGATGAACCATAGAACGCACAAGACTATGGTGACAGCTCCGACGATGCACATCCAATTACCTTGCAAGAAAGAAGTGATGATCCAATAGGAGAGACAGCCAAGGATAAATTGGCTATCCCGTTTAAAGTCAATCTGATTCTGGCAAATCGTGGCCAGAGAAAAGATAGCAACCATCAGTAGTATCAATACTTGGGCCGTGACAGTGGCGGCTGGCGGAACAAAGCGAAAAGACGACAGCAAATATGGCGTAAACGTGGTTACCGTCGTCAATACCAGGGCAGACACCGCCAGGATTGGCGGAATCTTGAGTATTTTTGATTTGTTCAAGCTGGCAACTGGATTTTCGCTCTTCCGGAAGGTGTATGCCAGCCAGGCAAGCGCGGCCACAACGGCCAGGCTGGCAACCGTCTTTGCCAGAGAAAGTCGAAAAGGAAATCCAATGAATCCGCAGATCACCACGGCCGAAAATGCCAAGCCAGCTAGAATCATACCCCTTCTCCCGACGAGCGGCCGGTCAGCCAGGCTGGGGAAAAGCATATCGACGATGCGAATGGGAATGAGAGTACTGAGCGTCATATGCACAGTGATAAGCAACAATGTCCAAGCCCATTGCACACCGAAAAGGCTAGCATAGTTGTTCAAACCGCGTAGATCCTTCCAATTTGGGTCGAAGAAGGACTTGCAGCAAAGACCCTCTTCGACTACGCCGTAAGCGATCGCCAGGAAAATCTGTGACCAACGCAAACCCCAGCGAACGGACAGTTCCCTGATTAGCAAAGTTCCGCAGCCGTAAAGGGCAGTATGGCAGAGAAAAGCCACGGGAAGAAAATATGCTTTCAGTGGTGTTGAACCGCTGAGTAATTCTCCGCAATAGGCAGGCAAAAGCAAAACAAGAATCAAAGCGACTGATTGGCTGGAAAAGCGCCGGCAAATCGATAATTTCATGAAGAGTTTGTCGCTTGAGTTAACTAAGGGAAGCCCAGGCTAATTGTAAGACCAAGGGAGTGGATTTCAACGAATCAAATGACTTTTCAGAAGAATTAGCTGGAAGATCTCTTCGACGATCGTAAACATCAAGAAAACCAAGGTTCTGTCCTGGCTGGCAAATCGTGCCAGCTCCGCCTCTACGCTTGGCAGCATGCGTACTAGATTTTCCTTGGTTAACATCGATTGTGAGAGGACAAGACGAGGATTTATTCGCCACAATCCATAACTGAACAACTCATCTGAGGCGCTTTCGACAATGGCTAAACGTAACTTCGGGATATCCAGGCGTTTGCACTGATCTTCCAGGCTCGCCGCCAGATCTGGATTAGTCTTGGCGATTTCTTCCAAGCCCAGAAAGCGAGCTTTGAAGTAATGGCTCTCTGCCCAGTCGAGCACCAAGGGTAGTAGCAAAGTGAATAATACGTTCAAGGAAAGGGTGATGATCGCTCCGGCACGAAAGCCAATTTCCTTTGTATAGATCCAGTGAACGAGAAATACTTCCAAAATACAGCCGGTCAGGAAGGTGGCTATGTAGTAAAGCTTGAGAACCTTGGAGGGGCTCAGCCGTAAGGGATAAGTCTCTTTCGCTCTGACGCCAATGACATGTTCTTGCGCCCCATCTGAGACCGCAGTAGCCTTATCTACTGGTCCATCGTCGAGGTGCCTTTGCTCTGCCTTTTCCATTGGTGAAAGGGACGAAATACGGTCACTTTTGGGAAGCTTGCCCAGGTCTATGTGCCCAGGTTAAATCGGAGCGAAACAGCCTCTGGGTAGAATACAATGGTTAGGTTTGGTGGTTGCCATGCCAGATAACAACTTATTTCAAGACTCAAAAGCATTTCTTTCCTCCGTGCTGCGCTCACTGGAAATTAAGCGCGCCGGCGATGACGCCGAGAAATTGAGAGAAATAGGTGAGCTCAGCGATGACGAGACTTTGCGAAAGTGGTTGTGGACGATTGCGGTAATTGGTGCTCCAGCCTGCTTCATCGCTTTACCGCTTCTTCTCTGTGTTCTCAACATAATCTTCTCCGCCCTGGTTATGAACGTGTTATGGTTCTTCGCTAAGATAGCCATGGCTACGGTAATCGTCATCTTCGCCCTGGCGGCTTACTTGACCTGGCGTAAAGCCGGCAAATAGAATTTGCCGGAGGAAATTGGCATCGTAATTTGGTTTAGAGGCATCAGTTGTGTGGCCGTTTTCAGTAATATTTGGTTCCCCGTTAAAAAATCGCTTGAAGGAACTCCGGCCCGGTATGACTGCGGAGGACGTCCTGAAAGTCATGGGAGCTCCGGACCGTATGGCAGGCTGGGCAAAGGGGCAGATTTGGACTTATCGTTCAGGGGGTAAGAGCATCGAAATATCGATGCAGGATCAAGTCTATTCTCATTTCACGGAAACGGCTAGAGACTGGAAAAAACCTCCGATGGAGGAAGCTCTTGAACAAATGGCCAGAGCAGAAGGAACAACAATTGAAGCTATAAAAGAATCTCCTACCGAGCAATTGCTGGACAGCTCTGATCAGAAAAACGCAAATGTATACTGCTATGCTAATTCACTATATATAAAGACATTTGCTAGATCGAAAGAAGGACTTTGGTTTGCTTCTGGTCCGGCATTTTTCATCAACATGCCATCGACCATTGAGACAATCGGAGAGACAATTATCAAGGCTCTGGCGGCTTCTCGAACTAGCCTGATACCGGAAAAATTACCTACTGAAGCAGAGCTGCCCAATGGCATCAAGAACGCCAAGAGCTTTATCCGAAAAGCTCAATGTTTGGTAATCGTGCAAGATAAAGACATCGTGCGTCTCATTCCAACGGAGAAAGAAAAAGCAGATGGCTTCAGGCATTTACCGGATAAATCGGAGCAAATTGCAGCTGAGCCTGAAGCGCTTGGACGTTTTGTCGTGAATTATTTCTCGCTGGTCATTCTGACATAAGACAGGCACCGATAAGGTGCTATATAGTTGCCCGGTCCTTATAGGGCTTGTTGCGTTGATTCAAGTCTCTAGTAAGATAGGAGAATTTGAATTTGGGGACCATATGGATACTGAGCCTGGCAATTTTGAAAAAAGGCCGCGCGCCCGAGATCTTGGCATTCCTTTTGAAGGTACGCCTGGTGCACTGAATGCAATTACAGATGTAGCCGGTGTGGCGGTCGGCTATGCCACCTTAGTGTCGGGAAACCCAGAAGCGAACGGTCAACCCCCAGCGGTTAGGACTGGTTTGACGGCAATTTTGCCTAGAGGTAAATCTGCTGCCGGTGATCCCGCCTTTGCTGGGTACTTTGCCTTCAACGGCAGCGGCGAAATGACCGGCATGCATATGCTTGAGGAAACCGGGTTTTTGGAAGGCCCGATAATGATCACAAATTCTAATAGCGTCGGACTTGTCAGAGATGCGGTGGTGAAATGGCAAATCAAAAACGGAACCATGTTTCAGCATTTTTCTCTTCCGGTAGTAGCCGAAACATCCGATACGTACTTAAGCGATCCGAACGGATTCTATATTTCAGACAATGATGTATTTTCAGCATTAGACAAGGCTAGCAGTGGACCGATCGCTGAAGGTAACGTTGGCGGCGGAACCGGCATGTGCTCATTTGAATGGAAAGGAGGCACGGGAACGTCATCGCGCAAGTTAGTTTTGGGCGGTGGTTATACGGTCGGTGTGCTAGTTCAGTCAAATTTTGGTTTTCGTTCTCAAGCAACAATAGCGGGCGTGCCAGTAGGTAAGCTGATCGATGAAGGACCAAAAGTGTTTAGTCAGGGCACTTTATACAACTATGGTGCATCTATTATCGTTGTCATCGCTACCGATGCTCCCCTTTTGCCGCATCAGCTAAAGCGCTTAGCTAAACGTGCTTCTGTTGGAGTGGCCAGAACCGGAGGCACAGCCAATAATTACTCAGGCGAGATTTTTATTGCCTTCTCGACTGCCAATTCGAACACAGCCAAGACAAGATTTGAAGTTATGAATTTGCAAATGCTATCCAACTATGGAATGGATAGGCTTATTGATGCCACTGCCTATGCCACAGAAGAAGCCATTGTCAATGCGCTAGTGGCATCTGAAACAATGACGGGCTACGAAGGACGTACTGTTCTAGCCATCCCGCACAAAACCTTGCAAGAAGTGTTGGCAGCATATTTGGCACT
>PSRH01000150.1 GCA_003175915.1 Candidatus Melainabacteria bacterium
GGTTTCAGCTATGGCGAGATAAACCTGCCCCAGGTAATCCGCAAACTGGAGAAGGAAATGAAGAATGCAGCCAAATCATTGGATTTCGAGCGAGCTGCTCAATTGCGCGATCAATTAAAAGTTCTCCAAGAAGAAGCTCAACGAAGGCGCCAGAGTTGATAGCGCTTCGACTTCCTTAGTACAAATACGAAACTCACTGGTTAAAGTCGCTTAACAGGATGAGCACAGTCTTGTAACCGCGCTTATACTACCGTTGAATCGTTGCCAAGCAACGACATGCATCGTCCACGTTGGCTGGAATTAGAGGGATTACGAATATCGCCGCTAGAAGCAACAACCTTCATGGTTGTCATACAATTCTTACGGAAGTATTTAGAAGCCTTCTGTTTCCCGTTAGCACACATATGATACTGCCCTGGGCTGGCTGCCCAATTCTCTCATCGCCTGCTATAGGTCCAAATCACGGACATTCATTATCAAAATAGCGATGAAGCGAAATCGATTGAGCAGCTTAACGGAGCATGACGGTGCGCCTTAAGTAATGAGGGTGAGAACGAGGGACCTATGGCAAAAACAAAATCATCAGATAGTGAAAGAACAGTTGGTGGCATACTCGTAGAAGACGAGAATATTGCCAAGCGTAACGAACTCGAAGACTTGGATCTTATGGACGAGTCCGACCAGTTCACGATCATCGATGACGAAGATGATCATCTCGATGACGACGACGAACCGGTGGAATTACCGTCTACAAGGGAGATTGCCACTGAAGACTCCGTGCGTCTCTACTTAAGAGAAATCGGACGCATTCAGCTTTTGAAGCCGGACGAGGAAATCGAACTAGCTCGAAAGATTCTCCAGGGCGACATGATCGCTAAGCGGAAGCTGGTGCAAGCCAACCTTCGTTTGGTCGTATCGATAGCTAAGAAATATATAGGTAGGGGCCTATCGTTCCTCGATCTGATCCAGGAAGGAAATCTAGGTCTCATTCGAGCTTCGGAAAAGTTCGATCACGAAAGAGGTTACAAGTTCTCCACCTATGCAACCTGGTGGATCCGCCAGGCAATAACACGCGCTCTGGCTGACAAGAGTAGAACCATTCGTGTTCCGGTTCACATGGTTGAGACGATCAACAAGCTCAAAAAAGTGACCAGACAGTTGGCCCAAGAATTGAACCGCAAACCTACGGAACAAGAACTGGCCAAATCCATGGATGTTTCTCTGGTCAAACTGCACGAGATCATCAAGGCCGCTAAAGAACCAATTTCGTTGGAAACCCCAATCGGCAAGGAAGAAGATTCCCGCCTGGGAGATTTCATCGAAGACGCCGAGACCGATCGACCGGAAACCACTGTCACTCACGAGTTGCTCAGGCAGGATTTAGCCAAGATGCTCAATGAGCTGACGCCCAGAGAACGGGACGTCTTGCGCTTGAGATTTGGTTTGGACGACGGTCGCCAGCGAACCCTGGAAGAAGTCGGACAACTGTTTGCCGTAACCCGGGAAAGAGTTCGACAAATTGAATTCAAAGCTTTAAGGAAACTTAGGCAACCGGGACGCTCCTCTCGTCTGAGAGAATACCTGTAGACCAATCTAGCCCGAGTCCGTCATACTTTAACGGACTCGGGTTTTTCTTTTGGCGAGTAATCTTTATCAGGAGGACGGCAGACTGTGAGCTTGGCAGACGATCACGCATCGCCAGCGACACCTTTCTACGGCGACAAAACTGGCGAAATCTTCGATGCTCCTGATTTAGTTTTGCAATCGCCGACAACCACCGAGCGCGTGGTAGACACTCAATCGGGCTTCCTCGTCGTCGTGCGGCGCTTGGGTTCACGCTCTTCACTTTCAGTCAAACGCCGACTGGGGACACCACCGGTTAGCTCGATATTGCTCACTCCAGATGAAACGCTAAAGCTGTCAAGAATTTTAGCCGGCTCCGAGCTGGGGGCTGATGACGCAAAAGAGTCAAAGACGACGCCAGTGTCATCCGATCTCAACGAATGGAATTCGCGTTTTTCTAGCAACGCCCTGGAGAAGGACTCGGAAGAAAAGTCTGAGGAAGAGGCTAAGAAGAACGGCACAACTAAATCTGACACCAAACCTCGCGCTTTCAGCCAATTTGTTTCCTCCCGCTCGGCCCAATCAAGACTCCTGGACAATAGGGCCACACTCTTAAGCCTTGTATTTATCGTCGCCCTGGGCACAGGCATCGCGCTTGCCAGCCACTGGCGAGCCCGCCAGCATAAAAAAGTAGCAGTGCAACAAACCAAACCAATTGAACCGAAAGGGCCGAGCGACCAGGACATAGATAAATTCGTCCGTGGTTATGTAAGCAACATGCTCGATTTCAGCCCGGATACCTATAAGAACTCGCAAATCCAGGCCATGTCAGCTATGGCACCGCAGCTAATGGCTAAGTACTGGCAAGAAACCAATTTCCCCATCTCTGCGAAGCAGCTGAAGAACAGCCTTAAGCGCGAAACCCTCGTGATCACCAAAGTGGTTCAGCAAGCCAATGCTGCCGACAAATCATCAAGACTGGTGGACGTTTTCGCTCAACTGAATTCTAGTGATGGCAAATCGAGTATTCCTACACATTTACAACTGAAGTTGGCTCTCGATCCACCTAATGAGGTCAAAGTCGTCGAACAAAACGACGTCACTGCTTCTGACAAAACCGATAAAAGCGAGAAAGCCGACAAAATCGAGCCATAACGGTTTCTCTAAGGACGCTTGTAGGGGACGCTTTAGCATCCCGCCGATTCGAAATACGGGCGCTCTAATAGAGCGCCCCTACAGCCTTGGATCTCGATTCGCGTCGACGCGCGTCTTAGCGATCGCCTTCATAACAAGGATAGCCAGGGCAGCTCCGAGAATATCCACTAAAGCGTCACATAGACAGGCGCTGCGGCCCGGCACGAAGGATTGATGCCATTCGTCCAGAAATGCATTGACAGCGCAAAGTACAAGAGTGAATAGTTGTTGCCTATCGGCAAAAACACCACCTGATTGAGCAAAAGCCCGGCGCGCCAAGACAGCCAAAACAAAATATTCTGCCAGGTGGGCGAATTTTCGCACTGGCACGTTCCAGCTGCCGAAATAAGTAGCCGTTACCGCGCCTGAGTAAGCTTGCGAAGAAAACAGGAAAATCAAAAGCATCCACAACAGCACCGGCAGCCAGGAGTGCGTAAAAAGTTGGACTTTCGAGATAGAGCTCATCGAAGTGACTTCTTGCGCTGGCGATAAACCACGCTTTCAGATTCGTCCTGTTTGATACAGAAACGCCAGAGTTTTTCAGTCGCTTTGCTGATGCCAATGCGCGGCGTTACTTCAACAACATGATTCAAGGCTTGCTGTGGCTTAGATAGCCAGAGGTCCGAGGCTGGGTCCAGCAAATTGACACCGTTGAAATTCTTGTCGATCTGCCACTGCCGGCAAATCTTTCCGGGGCCATTGAGGCCCTCTGCCAGAAGCCCCCGAATCAAGACGGCACCACCGGTTCCAGCTGCCTCAGTGACCACGTTCAGGCAGTAATACATTCCGTAAATGAAATAAACATAAGCTCGACCGGGTGGCCCGAACATAACCCGGCAGCGCTCTGTTTCACCTTTGTAAGAATGGCTTGCCGGGTCGTCTTCCCTGTAGGCTTCCACTTCGCAGATAATTGCCGTAAGAACTTCCCCACTGCCAAGCCGGCGATTGAGATTGGCTCCCAATAAATCACGGGCAACTTTGAGAGTGGCTCTGGCAAAGAACGCTTCCGAATAGGTTTGCAATAACTCTTTCATCCAATTTAGTTTAACAAGAGCTTCTTGGAAGGTTCTTCATGGAAGTCTCTAATGCCTGCCCTTTCTCCTTATGAAACAATAGAATGTGGCTTCAGGCCAACCCCCAGTTCGGGCTCTTGCTATCGTGTGTGGTATCGTCGGATATTTGAATCTAAACGGTGAGCCTCTAGGCCCGGGGCAGGACTATCTGCCGCCCATGTGCGAAAGTATCGTTCATCGTGGTCCGGATGAAGTTGGCATGAAAATCATCGGGCCGGCTGCGCTGGGCATGAGACGGCTTTCAATCATTGATTTAAAAACCGGCCAGCAACCCATTACTAACGAAGATGGAACTATCTGGATCGTCTTCAACGGCGAAATATATAACTTTCACGATTTGCAGAAAAAAGTGAAGGACAAAGGGCACCGGCTTGCAACCAATAGTGATACCGAAACAATCGTGCACCTATACGAGGATTACGGTCCTCAATGCCTGGAATTCTTAGAGGGCATGTTCGCCTTCGCCATCTGGGATATCCCCAAACAGCGCTTGTTCGTAGCCAGAGATCGGATGGGCGAAAAGCCACTACACTGGACGATTCAAAGCGGCAAGTTCATCTTCGGCTCGGAAATCAAAGGCATTCTTGCTCACCCTGATTCCAAAAAGGAACTGAACCAAAATGCTCTGAGGAGCTATCTTACCCTGGAGTATGTGCCAGCGCCGGAGTCAATGTTCAAGGGCATTCATAAGCTTTTGCCTTCTCATTATTTGCTGGTCGAGGGCGGCCAGGTGAAAGTAGAGAGTTATTGGCAGCCCGTCAATGAAGCAGCTCCCCTGGCTGAAGCTGACGCCCAAAGCCAGCTCGTTAGCCTGTTGGATCGCTCGGTGGAATTGAGACTGATTTCAGATGTACCATTAGGTGTGTTTCTTTCTGGTGGAATAGACAGTTCTTTCATCGCTGCCCTGGCCGCCCGCAAGGTGAGCGGTGCTCTAAAAACCTTCTCGATCGGTTTCGCCGATACCTCTTTCGACGAGTCGGAACATGCGGAAAGCGTTGCTCAATATTTGGGCACAGAACATGAGTGCGTGGAATTTTCTCCTGATATGGCTCTTGCCACCATGAGCGAGTTATGGACAGTGCTCGATGAGCCCCTGGCCGACGCTTCTATAGTGCCCACTTATTTCTTATCAAAGATGACTCGCCGCAATGTCACGGTCGCCCTGGCTGGTGAAGGTGGCGACGAACTTTTTGGCGGTTATCCAACTTATCAGGCGCACCAATGGGCTCGCCTCTGGAACGCACTGCCGAAGGTATTGCGGAAAAACGTAATTGATCCGGCTCTTATGAGTCTTCCGGTATCGCTGAACAACTTGAGCTTCGACTACAAAGTGAAGCGCTTCATTTCAGCCGTGGAAGAACCCCCAATCAGCCGCCATTTGCGCTGGATGGGTTCGTTCCCACTATCCGAACACGGTGATTTATTGTTGAACGGAAGCAACGGCTCATCTTCAAAGCACGCCCTTGCCGAGGAGCAGCTTTTCGAGTGCCAGGGCTTAACCCGCACTCTCATGCCGGAGCCCAAGCACCATAAGGATATTGTCGATACGATAATGCGTCTCGACTTAGCCACCTACTTGCCGGACGATCTACTTGTAAAGTCCGATCGCGCTTCGATGGCAGCATCGCTGGAAGTACGTTTGCCTTTCCTTGCTTTCCCCTTGGTCGAGTTTGCCCTCACACTACCTTCCAATTTGAAGGTCAGGGGGCAAACAACTAAGTACTTGCTGAGAAAAGCCGCCTCAGCTTATCTACCGGAAAGTATCGTTCGGCGTCCGAAGAAAGGCTTCGGTATACCAGTTGGTAAATGGATAAAGGATGAGTTTAAACCGGTAGTGGACGAACTTTTGAGCGATTCATTCATCCGTCAACAATGCCTTTTCAATGGGCAATATGTCAGTCGTTTGTTACAAGAGCATCACCAGGGCAAAGCGGACCGCCGCAAGGAGCTCTGGACATTGCTTATGTTCCAATGGTGGTGGCGGAAGTTTTTCATGTCAAGCTGAC
>PSRH01000279.1 GCA_003175915.1 Candidatus Melainabacteria bacterium
CTTTTTGGCAACAGCGATGTCTTTGTTATCCCGATCGGCTTTACTGAGGCACTCTGCCAGGCTGAGAGTCCTGGTGGGCGCCGGACTGACAATCGTATCGGAGCTGACCGAAGCAGTTGACTGTGCGGAGCCGGTGCTGGCTTCCGTTGTTTGTGCGTTCACCTGAGCGAAGTTGAGCAACACCAGAGCAAGGCAAATGCCGCCGCATATGATTACAAACAAGTTGGCGCGCTGGTTCATGCTTCGCTTCACTACAAATTCAGGGGTATTCCCACAGCCTTTTCCAGATCTGCCCAGTTATTGTGATAGGAGACAGCACAGTCGAAATAGGCCGCTGCCAGTTGCCCGTATTGTTGTTCGGCCAAGATAGCGGTAGCCAGATCAGTTTTACCAAGTTCATAGCCACGGCGACTCAAGTGCGCAGCTTGCAAGGCGGCAGGCAACAATTCTTGTTGGAATTTGTGCAAATTCGTGATCGTGACAACCAGCGCTTCGTAGGCGGAAACAATATCGGCGGCGGCCTGAGTGCGTAGCTGATCATTCTCTTTGAGTTGTTGCAACCAGGTTGCCTTGGCCTGATTTACTTCACCCTGATAGTGATAAAAAACGGGCATTTCTTCAGCTACCGTAAACATATAGCCGGGTTGAAATGGTACTTTTTGTGCACCAGGCGCCGGCGTGAAATACTGCAGCTGAAACGGCTTATAGGTTGAGTACATGTAATTGAAACCCAGGAACGGGTCAGGTATGCGTTGCGCTTTGGCCAGCGTAAGCGCCTTACGATCACAATAGGCCTGTTGAATCGCGGCTCTTAGATCGTTGCGTTGTCGCCATGCAGCCGGCAGCAGCTGAGATAACACTGGTACGCCGCGTTCTGGCGGAGGAACGATTTCCGATCTACCGGCCAGCAGATTGTAAAGGTTGAGATTATCCGCAACAAAAATCTCTTCCGACCTTGGACTTTCGCCGAATAAAAAATCCAATTGGGCCGAATCCATAACCAGCCTGTTGTGCGCGGCATTGTGTTGAGTAGCAAGCTGCATGACGTTCAATCTTGCTTGCAAGACTTCAGACCCGGGCGCCTTCCCGGCAATGTAGCGCTTTTGAGCAATGCTGAACAGCTTCTGAAAAACTTCTTCTTGTACCTGTGTAAGCCTTGCATAGGCGCTGGCCATCAACAGTTCAGCGTAGGCTCGGCGGACACGATTGTGGACGGCAAAACGAACCGCTTCTACTTCAAATGCCTTTTGCAGATAATTGGAGCGCGCCAGATTTGTTTTCTTAGTCCGCTTCCCCGCTACTTGAATTTCTTCATTCCAACCAATCTGCTGGTTATTGCCGGCAATGATGTACGCCCAGGCAGGACCAAAACCGTAGATCATATTAAACGTCGGATTGGGAATAGCCTTGGCGATAACGATCGAGGCTTGCGAAATGGGCAAATTGCTTTCAGCTAGTGCTATTTCCTTGTTGTTAGCATTGGCACGATTGAAGCAAGTAGTTAAAGAAAACCCGTGCCGTTCATGGACACTGGCCTCGTCACGTCGATCTATCTGGTAGGGCTGGGTAAGCAATGCATCATCTTCGCTGGCAGGCTGTTCCGCTACGGCAATCGCTTGCCGTGGCAGAAGGGCAAACACTATGAGTGCCAGACAGAGGACATACTTAGCGAATTCTTCACGCCGAATACTCATAACTGCAGAGGCACTCCCATTGCTTGTTCCAAATCAGCCCAGGCGTTTTGGTATGCCACTACCGCATCAAAATAATTTGAAAGCATTTGCTGGTATTGTTGTTTGGCAAGAATGGCACTAGCCAGATCACCTTTGCCCATTTCATATCGCCGGCGGGCCAATTTGGCCACCTGCACAGCTACTGGTAAAACGTCCTTTTGAAATTTGCCGATATTAGCTCTGGCGACAGCAACGGATTCATATGAGGTGACGATATCAGTCGTCATTTTCCATTTGAATTGATCTATCTGATCAAAATCCTGCAACCAAGTCTCCTTCGCTTGCGTCGTTTCTCCCTGATAATGATAGAAAATCGGCAGCTCCGCCGAAATGTCTAAGTAGCACCCTGGCGAGTTAGGCACCAGACCTGGAAACAGCCTGAAAGGTTGCACAGGGGTGAACGTCGTGAACTGAAAGCCGGTATCAATATTTACATTGGGAATTCGTTGCGACCTGGCCAAACTCAACGCCTGACGATCAGAAAATTTTTGCTGAATGTCCGCGAGCAAATCACTCCTCTCTTTATAAGCCACCGGGAAAAGTTGCTCAAGCAGAGGTAGCTTCCGTTCGGGCGCAGGAACAAGATCAGTATGCTCCGCTGAAAGCTTGAAGATACCGTTGTCGTCAACGTCAATTACTTCCACGCGCGCCGGTACTTCTCCAATTAGCGCCGACAGTCCAGCAGTGGCTTGCTGTAAACGTAATTGGGCTTGATTTCGCTGCGTGTCGAATTGCAAGACACCGAGTTGAGCCTGCAAAAGTTCAGATTTAGAAGTCTTGCCAGCCTGATATCGTTTTTCCGCTGTCGAGGCGAGCTCCAGAGCCACCTTCCTTTGCGCCTCGACCAAATCATCGTAAGCTTCGGCAGCGGCTAGCTGAGCGTAAGCCCTTCTTACTTGATTGTGCACGCTAAATTGCGTGGCAGCCAGTTGAATTGCGGCGAGCCTGTAGTTGGCCCTCGCCAGGTTGAGGCGTTTGCTGCGTTTACCCGCAGTCAATATTTGCTCTTGCCAGCCAAATTGCTGGGGGTTGCCGGCCAGAATAGTTTTGAACGCCGGACCGAAACCATACAATAAACTAAATTGTGGGTTAGGTATAGCGCCGGCAATTTGAATGGCCGCTTTAGCAATCGGCAAGTTGTACCTCGCCGCTATCACCTGAGCGTTACTTTCATAGGCTTTTTCGAAGCAAGCTCTCAAGCTAAGCGTCCGCTCCGGACTTGCGGACGGTTGTGGCTTTTCCTTTGTGAGATTTATGTCGATTGGTGCGAGTACTGATGATTGGCTTTGATCCATGACAGCCCAGCACGCTGCAGCCAATTTAGTCTGCAGAAAAACAACTACCAACAACCAGAAAACACTTCTACTTAGCATCGTTTGCGGATGGTTCGGTACCTTCTAGTTCACTTTCTGGAATTTTCTGTGGTGTAGCCGGAGCGCTGGTTTTCTCCGGCACCGGCGGCGAGGGCATAACAAAGGCTCGATTGAGGCTGGGATCCAAATCCGCACCTTTGCCGTAAAACATTGGTACACCAAGATTGTCCAAAACATGCCAGAGAAGTCTGCCGGGGCCACCGGACTTTGACTTAGCCTTTCCTTCTGCAAAGGCAGCCGGCCGGCATTGAAAAAAAGTGTCTACACTGCTAATAGGCGGTGCCAAAGGAGCATTTAGCTGAACTGTACCTTCCACTGGCGTTGACCCAGATGGCTTTTGGGCACCACTGCTAAGAGGAAGTGAAGAAGCAGGAGACCCTGACAATCCGCCGACGGGTAGGGGCGGTGTCGGAAAAGTTACCGTCGGAGTGTTGCTGGGGGTAGGAGGTGTATAGCTCTGCGTGCTGCTTTGGGGCAGGCCTGCCGGAGAAAAGATTTGACCGGTGCCGGCCATTCCACCCGGAGCAAAGAGTAGAACAGCAATGATAACAATCACCAAAGCATAGAAGCTGATCTTCACTTACCTGCCCTCCGACGTTTTCATCGCCGCTCCCAATAGAATCGTCGCTCCGCGTTCAACCACTTTCTCACCGAGGGCGAGGCCGCTGCGCACTTCCGTATCGTTAGCATCATTCACACCAGTAACCACCTGGCGTTCCTCAAACGTACCTTTTCCCGTCGAAACAAATACCAAGGTCTTATCTCCCTTTTGGATGACTGCTGAACGCGGAATAACCAGAACTGGCACTTCCCCGACACTAACTTTGATCCGGGCAAACATACCAGGTTTGAGAATGAAGTCCGGGTTGGCCACGTTGGCTCGTACCGGCATCGTGCGAGTGGTGGCACTGATGGAATCACCTACCCAAACAATTTTCGCTGGAAACGGATGATCCGGCAGGCTATCAATCGACACAATAGCTTCCTGGCCTTTCTTGACCAGCTCCACATCCTTTTCAAAAATATCGGCAACCAGCCAGACGTCAGAGAGATTGGCCAGTGTAAAGAGTGGTTTGCTACCGTCGTTCATTTCACCTGGGTTAACATTCCGTTCGATGACGAGACCTCCTCGAGGCGCCCTGATCACTACCCAGGGATCAATTTTCTTTTGAGAAACTACTTTCTGAGCGGAGTCAGAAGGCGCACCCAACAAGGTGAGACGTTCTTGAGCTACCCTCATGATTGCGTCAAGCTTGGATTTAAGTGAAGCCAGGTTAGCCTCGTCCTTCTCCAGCTGATTCTCAGCTGTTTGAAGGTCGGCCTTAGCTGAGACCTGCTCCTTATAAAGCAGGGATTCTCGTTCATAGGTAACCTTAGACAACTTGAGCTGCACTTCCTGTTGCTTTATATCTGCTTTTGCTTGCAGTGTGTTTTGCAAAAGATCCGACTGCACCTGACCGATTGCGTCCGATTTGATAATGGCCATGACGTCGCCTGGCTTGACGACGTCTCCTAGTTTTGATTTGACTTCGACTGCACGGCCGGCCGATGGTGTAGACACCATAGTAGAGAGTTCAGCGTTTGGTTGAACCCTGCCCGGCGACTCGATGCTTTTATAGACGAGGCCGCGTCTGGCATCTATAAGCTTTAGCCCTACTTCATTCTCCTGAGCATCGCTGAGGGAAACAGTCGGCAACCCGTCGGCTGAACGAGGCGATTGCTCGTTAGCTGTCTCTCCTTCAGTTGCTTGCTTACCCGGCAATATATTGATTGCTTTAATTTCGCTTGCTGAGTTGCAGCCGCTCAAACTGGCGGACACAACCAACGCCGCAATAAATGGCATGAAACTGTGTATGGTTACCTTCTGTGATTGGTGCATCATGCGATCCTTGTTTTTCTTTGAGTGGCTTTCGATCACTGTGTAAATTGCCGGTAATACAACCAAAGTGAGAACGGTTGCCGAGAGCAGACCGCCGATAATGACTATGGCGAAAGGCTTCTGGCTTTGCGCTCCGATTCCATTGGAGAGAGCCGCTGGTACCAATCCAAGTATAGCCACCGTAGCTGTCATGAGCACTGGTCGCATTCGATCGAGTGCTCCCTTATAAGCAGCTTCTTCCACCGACAGCCCTTCGTTCGTCCTTAGCTGGTTTATGTAGCTGATCAAGATCACGCCATTTTGCACTGCTACCCCAGAAAGAGCGATAAATCCAACGGCTGCCGAGATGCTGAAATATGTATTGGTGAGAAGCAAAGCTGAAACGCCACCAAGTCCAGCGAGTGGCACTCCAGACATAATTAAAAGCGCGTTTTTGGAAGAACCGAATGCCGCAACAAGAATGAAGAAGATAAGCAACAGTGTTCCGGGCACGATGAACATGAGGCGGCGGTTGGCTTCTTGCTGAAACTCATATTGTCCAGCCCAGACAAGCTTGTAGCCCTCAGGTATTTTCACCTGCTCAGCGATCTTCTTCTGTGCTTCAAGTACAGCTGAGCCGAGATCCCTATCTCGTAGATTGATTCGCACATACATCACCCGCGAGTTGGCCTCACGGGTAATGAAGGCAGCGCCATCGCCATACTTGATCGATGCCATTTGGGTAAGCGGAACTGAGCTTATCGGTCCGGGCGGATCAATCAATATGTCATCCAGAGCACGCTCTGTGTTTCTGAATTCCTTTGAGAAGCGGACAAGAACAGGAAAGCGTTTCTCTCCGTCAATCAGTCTGGTTGCCACCTTGCCACCGATCGCCGTCTCAACCAGATTTTGAATATCCGAAACATTGACGCCGTAGCGGCTCGCTTCGTCACGATCGATTTGCACCTGGTATTGCGGCTGACCAAGTTGTTGGTTGTTTGTTACATCCACCAGTCCAGGTACTCGCGTCACTATATCGGCGATCTGATCACCAAGCCGCTGAAGTACTGCTATGTCCGGCCCATAAATTTTGATCGCCAATGTGCCTTTGGCACCGGCAACCGCCTCATCCACGTTATCCTGGATGTACTGCGAAAAGTAGAGAAGCACGTTTGGTATCACCGATAGTTCCTTGTTCAAAGCCTTGATCAACTCCGCCTTATTGCGCTTAAATTCAGGCCGCCATTCCTTGGCCGGTCTCAAATCCAAGAACACTTCGATGTTGCTGAATAGATTCGGATCAGTACCGTCATCTGGGCAACCAGTCTGGCTGGTGACATTTCTAATTTCAGGAAATCTCCCAATAATTTCGCGGATCCGCCTGGCAGTTCTCACCGCTTCTTCCAACGAAACTGAGGTTGGCAAGACTGTTACTCTCAGCCAAATGTTCCCTTCGTCCAGCGCCGGCAAGAATTCCGATCCAACATTCGCGGCAAGGAGCCCGGTCAAGGCCAGCGAGCAAAGCGCTCCTATGATCACCAGCTTCGGATGCCCCAACGACCATTGCAAAATTGGTTTGTAAATCGCGTGGGCAAACCTGATCACCGGACTTTCCCTATGGGAAAGCTTGCGGCGCACGAGAAACACTCCAATCAAGCTGGGGATGATCAGCAATGCAGCGATAATCGCCCCGATCAGGTTGAAATTCATAGCGTAGACCAGGGGTCGAAACAACTTGCCTGCCACACCTTCAAAAGTGAAGATTGGCAAAAATGCAGCCATAATAATCGTAGTAGCAAATAGAATCGGGGAACCAACCTGTTGTGCGCATTTGAGCACCAGCTCCTTCTTTTCCTCCAGGCTGGCTTCATCCGGTAAATTGATCAACCTGGCAAAGCAGTTTTCCACCATAACCACCGCCCCATCGACGATGATGCCGAAGTCGATAGCGCCCAGACTGAGGAGATTGGCCGCGATATGGAAAACTGTAAGAAGCACCCAGGCAACACAAAGGGCAAGCGGAATTGCTATTGAGGCTAGCAACCCGCTGGTAATATCAAAAAGGAAGACAATCAAAACCGTGACCACCAAGAGAACGCCTTCCACCACGTTGTGTGTAATCGTCTCCAGAGTGTTGTGAACAAGCTCCTGCCGGTCATAGAGCTTTACTAAATGCATGCCGTCGGGAAGAGAGGCTCTTATTTCTGGTAGCTTTTCGTAAAGGCGCTCAACTACCTTGGATGGGTTTTCATAGCGGCGCATGAGCACGATACCCATAATGGCATCGTCGTCGTCATTTTTTCCAAACTGACCAAGGCGAATGCCGGGACCGATATCTACGCTTGCAATGTCTTTGATCCGGATTGGTGTCCCATCTTGCGTACTGGAGACAACTACTCGCTCGATGTCCTCCACATTCCTTAAGAGACCCAGTCCCCGTACCACATAGGCTCTTCCATTGTTCTCAATATAGTTACCACCCGTGGTGCCATTAGAGTTCTGGATGGCCTGAAACACTTGAGTTAATTTGATTCCATAGGAAACAAGCTTTTTTGCATCTATGTTGACTTGATAGTTTTTGGTAGGTCCACCAAAGCTAACTACGTCGATAACGCCGGGAATTTGTTTGAAAGCCCGCTCGAGTTGCCAGTCTTCAATCGCCTTCCGCGTCATTGGCGAAAAATACTTTGACTCAAGCGTATAGCGATAAATTTCACCAGTAGACCCGGAATCTGGATCCAATTGTGGTTGCGCATAATCCGGTATGTCTGCGCGCGCTACTCTCTCAAGAACCTGCTGCCTGGCCTGAAGTGTTTGAACTCCATCCTGGAAAATCACGCTAATTACTGAAAGACCTAGGATCGAAATGGAGCGAAGGTTGACCTGCCCGGGAATTGCATTCAACTCTTTTTCAAGAGGAATTGTGATAAGGCGCTCAACTTCCTCGGCGCCTTTGCCAGGGGCCAAAGTTATTACCCTCACTGTCGGAGGAGCAAATTCCGGGTAGGCTTCCGTGTCGAGAGAATAGTGCGCCCAAATACCGCCGCCGATGATGCCTATTAGCAATAGCCAACTGAGGAAACGACGCCGATAGAAGAGTGCGATTAATTTATCTAATTGATTCGTCAGCATTGAGTCACCAGGCCAACCCTTTGGAAATGAGAATAAGTAACGATAATGCCGCCCTTACTGGGAAAGGACGGCATTTTAGCTTTGCAAAAGGATGGGCGTTCCGCTGCCCGAACATGATCGTTTGAAGAATAGACTTGCCCTTTGCCACCTCTAAATAATAGAAAGACTTGCTTTCCTCCTAAGACTGAAGCGACGCTCAGCCCTGACGCACTGACTGAGTCATTGCCGCAACTTGCTAAGAGGTAGTTTTGGAGAGTACCTTGCGTCAGACCCTGATCCCGAACATCCCTGACAGGCGCTCGTTTCGCTTCAGCGCCGCGTTCGGTGACTCCCTGGCTGGCAGGTCTAGCTAGAACAAAGGCAAGTTCCTTACTGAAGACGCGAACCACACTTCTGCCCGGTAGTCCCTGAAAAAGTCCATGCTCAATTTTTGCGGTCAGTTGGAATGGTATAAAAAGATTCAGGCAGAGAATTCCGCAGGCAGTGCTCGCTGCAGCACGGCGAGCGTCCTGAAAAATCACCTTGGGAATGATTCGCTTAAGGAAATAGACGACCAAAAGAACGATACCAAGATCGTCAAGATAACCAATCGCCAGCGAATCAGGGAACCAATCGCACGGAATAAGCACATAGAGTGCGCCCATGGCCAAAAGTACCCTTGCCAAGAACGGCAGCCGTGAGTCACGCCAGATGTGAATTGCGGCGTTTAGACAATGTTTGAGTTTAACGATCCAAGAAGTTGATTGCCCGGACATACAACCCGACCGCGTCAGAGGACTACTAACGAACCAGTGTCAGTAATTATTGATGTTAACTGATCTGCGTCCAAAACCGCTCGCCTTTCGCTTTGCGGCTCCATCGGACGAGACAAAACTATACAGTTTAATCCGGGGATGTGGAGAATTTGTGGAGGTTGCGTCGTTGGTGTGACGGGGCACTTCCTTTGAGGGAAGTAGCACCAGACTTGGTGACATAAAGGCTAGCTCACCCTAGGTACCCGGTTCGCTTTCAGTCGTATCGGGTTCGCTAGGCTTCTCTTGGTCAGTAGTCTCTTTGACACTACCCTTGTCCTGCTTGGGGACGTGGTGCCGGCGTTGTTTCGTCCAATCCGGCAACGGTTGATCGGACTTGCCCTGATACATCTCGGGGGTCATAACCGGAGTGGGCACCGCCTGCGCAGCGTCTAGGGAAGCGACAGCACTAATCAACCAGATTGAAGCAACCGTGAGAAACCAACGCATAATATTACCCCCGCATCAATCGCTAATTGGTAATGGTAACCGTCCCTCCTGCCTAATGATCATTATCCTCCTCCAATTAGCAAGCGACCAAAATATGCTCACTAAAGCTTAATAGTGGGATAAGTGGTTGGATCTGCCTGCTAGCCCCAATAGGGCTAGATGACCATTGTCCGGTCAACATGCCTCATCCAGAGTTCAATGACAGACTGCGGTTAGTCCGTTTTCTTGAAATGCTTGACCAGGCTGTCCAAGAATTTCCCTCGCGCCGGTTTTGCTTCGCTCGCGTTTGTGCTTTCGTCTTTTTCCTGAACCAGGGCATTTTCGACTTCCCGCCACAATTCGCCGACGCTTTGCTGACGTTGTTTTGGATCCTTTTCCATGGCCTTGAGCACAACTTTCTCCAGCGCCTCAGGCACAGAAACCTCGGCATTAGCTTTTTTCATGCTCGGCGGCGCTTCGGACAGATGTTTCTGCAAGACCGTCACTATATTGCCCGTGAACGGCCTGGTGCCGGTAAGAGCGTAGTACATCAGGCAGCCAAGGGAATAAACGTCCGAACGCGCATCGATCGCTCCGGCCGAACACTGTTCTGGGCTCATGAATTCAGCGTTGCCGATAACCAAACCGGGTACCGTAAGTTTTTGCTGCCGTTCAAGATCCTTTGAACAGCCAAAATCGAGGAGCTTCACGGAGGGTTTGCCACTCTGGTCAGATAGGATAACGTGTTCCGGCTTGAGATCTCGGTGAATCACGCCGCGTTTGTGAGCCGCTCCCAATACGTCGCAGAGCTGCTGGAAAGTGCTCTTAAAGGTCTCTATGTCAAGTCGTCCATTTTCGCCAAGCACCTTAGCCAGGGTCATACCTTCCACCAGCTCCATAATCAGATAGGGTTGGCCGGAAGGCGACGTGGCAAAATCATGTACTTTGACAGTATTGGGATGATCCATGGCCAGAGCCAAGCGTGCCTCTTGCTGGAAACGTTCAAAGCTACTCTTATTTTGCGAGAGTTCAGGGCGAAGCATTTTCATAGCCAGCCGTTGACCGGAATCGGTTTTCACTTCAAAAATGAAAGACTTATTGCCGGTATTTCGCATCAAAAGAACTTCGTATGGTCCGACCCGCTCACCGATTACGGATTTATCCCCGGTAAGAATCGGAGCGGACTGCCTCCGCAAAATAAGCGTCGAGCCATCAGATGGGCACACGCTTTGACTTTCGTCGAATTTTCCGCCGCATTTCGGACACACCCGCTTCGTAGACGTTTCTTGCACCATAACTTCCCCAATCGCTAGGCAGTCGGAGGCTATATACCACCGGCATTGATTTTTACACCCAGTTTTTCGGTCTTAGCACAAAAAATCTTAAGCAGAGTTCATTGGTGGATCATTCCACAGGTTGAGGCTTTTGCAGGTCAAGTAAAATGATCCGCGGCCGTTTAATAGGTTGCCATCGCT
>PSRH01000200.1 GCA_003175915.1 Candidatus Melainabacteria bacterium
CAGTCAAACCTTGACGATTAGCACGGAAGAGATATGGCGCCGGCTCCTGGCCGGCTCACAGGATGGGATTCTGGTCAGTGGACCAGATCAGATCATTTCTGCTTGCAACCCGGCACTGGCAAAACTGGTTGGTCTGTCCGAGCAAGAATTGATCGGGCAGCCCCTCAGTAAAGTTGTCGATATAGAAAGCCTGGAGCGTTCTCTTAAAGAGCGAGGTTATTCTGAGCTACCCGCTTGTGACACCCCGGACAGTGGCAATAACGGCGATTGCCGACTACCTGGTTCCCACAGTAACGCAGCACCGCTCCTCAGTACAACGGTGTTTTGTCGTAGCAGCATGAACCTGGTCATGCCTGTTGATCATTTACCGATAAGCGATCCCTCTGGAAAAATGCTTGGCTACCTGACGATTATTTACATCGTCCACGCCAGTTCAGTTCAGCAAGCGCAAACCGAGTTTGTCAGCACAGTCAGTCACGAATTGCGAACACCGCTTACCTCAATCAAGGGTTTTGCCGACACAATACTAAGGGCAGGTGAGCGACTGGAAGCCGGTCAACAACGACGATATGTCGGCATTATCAAAGATCAAGCCGACAGGCTCACTCGCCTGGTGGAAGATTTGCTCGCCGTCTCCAGACTGGAATCGAAAAAGATGCAGCTCACCATGCGGGCAATAGATTTCAGTGAAACGCTGCAGCGCGTCATTCGCAACCTGGCGGATAAGGCAGGCAGCCATCGCATCGCCCTCAATCTGGCGGTGGGGTTACCTCCGGTCTGGGCTGATGCCGACAGGCTCGAGCAGATACTGACAAATCTGATCGACAACGCTATCAAATATTCGCCACCGCAAAGCACCGTCACCATCTCTGCCCGAGATATAGACACGGCGCCGGAGATGATTGAGTTTTCCGTCTCTGATGAAGGCGTGGGCATACCGCCGGAGCATCTGCCTCAGATTTTCACCAAGTTCAGCCGCCTGGATAATCCTCTTGTTAGGCAGACGGAAGGAACCGGATTGGGTTTGTACATCACCCGCTCGCTGGTTCTCGCCCTCGGTGGAGACATAAAGGTAGAAAGCATCCCGGGCAAGACGACTTTCACCGTCCGCCTGCCGGCTACCAGCCTGGAACAACAAGCTGCACGAGGTCGAGACTGATTATGTTACCGACCCCGATTATCCTCGTCATCCACAAAGCCAAGCAGGCGGTCGACTATGCCTCAGTCCTGGAGAAGACCGGTGCCCGCGTGCACGCCGTCAGCTCATTTGAAGAAGCAAACGAACTCTTGTCCTTCTTGCATCCTGATCTGGTTATTCTGGCCGATCACCTGCCTGATGGCGACGGCAGGCTCTATTGCCAGCAGATAAGAGCCAGTCTCCAGCACCTTCGACCCGTGTTGGTCCTGCTCCACAGCTCCGACGATGTAAACGAGAGGATCAGCTCCTTCCGCTATGGTGCCGACGACGTGCTTGGTGATCCGATCGATAAGAACGAATTGGCTATACGGGTCTTGGCCCACCTGAGACGACGCCAGGAGGAATTCTCCAATCCTTTGACCCTTTTGCCGGGTCCAAATTTGATTCGCCGCATGCTCGAACAAAATCTCGTCGGCGACAAGCCCTGGGCCGCAATGTCAGTGGATCTGAACAAAATCCGCGTCTACAACGAGACCTATGGTGACCTGGCCGGCGACCAATTGATCAAGGCGCTAGGCGCGATCCTGGTAGACGTTTCCGATGACAACGATTTTGTTGGTCACCTGGAAGCCGACGATTTTCTGTTCATCACCATGAACGAAAATCCTGAACGTCAGGCCGAGAAAATTTGCCAGCAATTCGATCATATAAGTCACCGCTTCTATCCCCGCGGCGACATCGAGCGCGGCTACTTGATCTCCACTGGGCGCGGCGGCATCAGACGCCGGGTGCCGCTCATATCGATTGCCATTGGTATCGTATCTAGTGCCACCCGCCGTTTCCAGAGCTATGTAGACATTCTCACTACTTCGCGAGATTACCGCTATCTCGCGAAAAAACAAGCAGGTTCGACCTGGGTGAGCGACAGCTCTTCCAAGGTAACCGGTCATCGCTTGCCGCCGGCAAGGCGTCTTGCTGCCAGCAAGGACGGCCAGCGCGCTTCCCGCATACTGGTGATCGAACCGGATGGAGCTATGGCCTGCCTGTTGCAGGAAACATTATCGCTTGAAGGCTATTTAGTGGAGGTAACCAGTTCCGCCGATGAAGCCTTCGCCTTACTGAGACACGATCCGCATCCCGATCTGATCCTGCTTGAATCTAACCTGGCTGATCGCAAGATGGATGGTTGGAAACTTTGCCGCACCTTGAAAGAAGACAAAGAGCTGTCGAGTATCTGGTTAGTGATGGCCACTTCTCACCCGGATCAACTTTTGGCTCTGGAAGCGGGTGCCGACCTCTATCTGCCCAAGCCGTTCGACATGCCTTCGCTTCTCACGGAAGTTAATCTCCTTTTGCGTTCGCCGGTAAGTTCTATTTAGTTAGCATCCGAGAGCGCCACTAATATTGATACCAATCCAGAGCCGACGGATCAACTGTATCTCCCGGTAGGTCTTTCCCGTACTGCTCAAAAATTTGCCCCTTGGCAGATCTACACGAAAATGCTTGAGCAGATTTGCCCTGTTTTTTGTAGATCAATTCTGCTTCCTTTAGCAGCTTCAAAAAACTCGACCAGCCTAGTTTATGGTCTCCGACAACGACGCAGACTTCGCTACTGGCAAGAACAAGAGCGAGATTGATGCCAAATTCTTGTTTTGTGTCAGCCATTTCCACCGAGTCCCCCATTCCTGCATGCTCATACGCCTCTGTGGCATCTTGCAGCAATGGTAAAGCAAGCTTCGCCATCCCTTTTTTGACTAGTTCAGCGGAGATTTCAACCTCAAAAGCGGCCAACTTTGCCGGGGTTAATAGCTGGCGCGCATAAGCTACAGACTGGCTCAAATGTGAGGACATTAGTCGTTCCCTGTCTTCCCTTCTCTCAAAGTAGTAAGACATTGCCGCTAGTTTATGCAACTCCGCTGCCCGAAGTATGTTCTTTTCACTCTTGAGCTCATTCGGCAGCTTGGCAAACTGAGGCTCTATATTCTTTGTCGGCTCCGCATCGTGCCAAAGAGTGTCATGAATTTCATCGAGAAGTTCAGACACCGTCTCTTCGTCGGTGTTTCCAGCTGCTGCGGCGTCTAATGAATTTGACATAGGATGGGCAAGGCAAATGACTAAAGCCAATAACAAGAGAAAAAAGGCGTAGCGCAAATGGTCCTCACAAAATGGTCTCGAGTCTCTAGTTCTATCCGATGCCTTTAAACCAGTTCACGACTGCCCTCCCCCATTGACTTATCTTTCAGTCCTTTGAGAATCCACTCGACGGCTTCAACAATAGAAGTAGCTTCGTAGTCTGCTTTGATTGGCCACTGGTAACTGCCTTCCAGGACAGCATCTCCGTAGCCGGTGCGAACCAGAATTCCTCTGGCACCACAATTTCTAGCTAATTCAATGTCGGTGGCTTTGTCGCCGACCACGAAGGACTGCTTTCGATCGAGCTCCGGATGTTCGGCATAGGCTTTCTCGACCATACCAGTAGCCGGTTTGCGACAATCACATTTCTTGCTGTAGCTGGCCACTATGCCTTCCGGCAAATGGGGGCAGTAATAAATGGCGTCAAGAAAGGCGCCTTCGGCGGCGAGCAAGGCGACAAGACGCTCATGCAAGGCATGAATATGACTTTCCGGATAGTAATCCCTGGCCGGTCCGGATTGATTAGTCGTGAGTATGGCGGCCACACCTGCCTGATTAAGTTTGCTAACGGCCAGGGCGGCGCCCTCGATCAACCTTAAATCGGCGACTCTTTTTATATAGCCGGACTCGACGTTGAGAGTCCCGTCCCGGTCTAGAAAAACGACCGCTCTGCTTGGCTTTGGCGCTTTCATTAATGGCATCCTAGCGGATTGATCGGGGATTCTGTATCGACTTTGGGGGAAATGTTACCGGATGCGACGGGGCATCGTACTATCCGGCAGAGTCGATTGTATGCTTGAATAGTTGAGGTTTTGGTCAACGGCTGTCGGGCTGGCATGACCAACCCCTATGTTAGGATCGCTTAACTGTTCAATCAGGAAACGGCAATGAGACTACATGACGAAAATGCTTCTTTTCGCTTCAATCAGACCGGTCTGAGGAAATTCTTGGGCGATCTTGAATGCGAGATCATGGAATTGGTCTGGAAGAAAGCCAATCCAACGGTGACTGTGCGAGAGATTTATGACATTCTCCGCCGCGAAAGACAAATTGCCTACACCACTGTCATGACAACTATGGTCCGCCTTGCCGAAAAAGGCCTGTTGCGGATCGTCGATAAGGCCGGACTGGCCAATTGCTATTCGCCTCAGGAAGGGCGTGAAGAATTCATCCGTAATACTGTCGCTCATATTCTTGAGATCTTCACTAAGGAATTTCCCCAGGAATCGAAAGCCTACTTCCAGGACGGCGGCCGCAAGACGGAAAAGAAAGCAGCCGCCCGCAAGGGTCGTTAGCTCTTACCCTACTTAAGAGGGCCTCGGCTCGACGTCCCTTGTCGGGGCGGCTTCAGCCGCCCGCGTTTCCAAACAGCGACCCCCTAAGATCGTCCCCTGCAAAAGACCTAACAATAAGCAAAGGGGGCAGTTGCCCCCTTTTTTATACTGGCCGAGCTTGGAAGTGCGCAGTATTGCTTAACCCCTATTACTGTGAATCCGGTACCGGGGCGCCCTCTGGCAGAGTTGGAGAGGTCTTTTGATAACGCTCTGCCCTGCCTGAAGTGTAGTGCCGTTCGTCGAGGACTGTCGGCTCAACTTGGAACAAGTTCGTGTCACGAACGCCTTCGACCCTGCCGACTTCCTCAGGTATCTTCAGTTGTCCCGGCGTACCCGGCAAGATAATTTCCGGACGTACCGATACGACCAGTTCACTTTCGTTCTTGGAGAATGCCTTAGAACGGTAGAGAGCACCTAATACCGGCACTTCTCCTAGAAGCGGCGTTTTGTTCAATTCGCGACCGTTGTTGCTTGAAATCAATCCTGCGATGTACAGCTCCTGACCCGGTTTCAACTCCACGATCGTCTGCGACTTTCTGGTAGTGAATGAGTTGATTGGTGTCGATGAGCCGACAAACACAAGAGCGTTGGCTGTACTCAAGATCCGTTCTTCAGGTGAAACTTCCAAGTTGATGGAGCCGTTTTCTTGAAGAACAGGAATAATGTTCAACCTCAAGCCGAAAGGCTCGAAGGTGATGGACTGCTGGGAAGTACCAGCGGTGGCTAACTGTTGCAAAATCGGCACTTCGCCACCAGCCAGGAACGAAGCTCGTTCACCGGATACGGTAACCAAAGTCGGCTCAGCCAGGATGCGCGCCCGATTGTGCTCGATCGATCCCTGAATGGACGGGTTGATCGACAAGCTGCCGTGACCGATTCGCATGGGCGAAGCGGCGGTGAACAAGTTCAAGAGATTGCCGGCTGCCGTAGAGAACGTGGTACCACCCGGAGCACCGAAGATAGCCGACACAGGCAGAAGTCCCGGAGGTGCTTGGTTAAAAGCAGTACCTTGACCGATACCAGTGTTATTTTGGGTAACGCCCAGTTCAGACAACTGGTTACCAGTGACAAAGCCAGCCGGCCTGAAGCTTGTTCCCAGATTGTTTAGACCACCAAGACCATTGATTTGATAACCTGGATATGCCTGGATTATTGGGAAGAGCCCACCGTTGCTACCAGTCCCTGAGTTGTTACCGCCGATACCTGCCGAGAATGTTGCTGTCGTCAGGTTGAGGCCGAGTTGGACACCAATTGCCCTGGCAGTCGCCGTATTCATTTCTAAAAATGCGACGTGCAAGACAATTAGCGGGACTTTGCGCACCTTAACCAAACTTGTCACCCGCCCACCGTCGCTGGTTACCAGCTGGGCCCGGCCTATATTGTTATTCAAGTTTGGAAAGAACGTGTACTTGTCGACGGAAGTCAACTGCGACAGCTGTCCTGTCTGACCGCCGGCGCCGCCACCACCGCCTTGAGCGCCCATTTCACCGATACGAGCGTTAATCAGTCGGTTGTTTGCCACCTGAATATTGAGACCGCGGTCGTCCATGAAAACGTTAGCAGCGGCAAAAGCTCTGATAATCGATTCTGGGTGGTCAACGTCGCCAAGCAGAATTACTCGGTCACTGCCCCCCACGTTATAGGTTTTGACGACGATCCGAGGATCGATTTCGCGCAACGTCGCTTGCAGCTGGCTAAAATCCCGGGCGACCCGCAAATCGATAGCCACCGAATTGCCAGCGTCATCCCAGAGCACCATTGTGGCCGTGCCGGGCGTTTTACCGAGAAGAACAATCTGGTTCTCAGCAACAACTACCGGTTCGGCAATGGCCGGATCGCTTATCGATGTACGAACGATCTTGTTTTTGGTCTTGAAAGTTCGTGATTGCGAGACTTTGAGGTCGATGACGTTCGTGGACTTGAATTCCTCCATGTCCAGGGTGCCTGACACCACAGGAGGAATTGGCGTCACCGGCACCGGCGTCGCGTCATTCTGAGCGATCAGGCTGTCCGGTGGCAATTGGGCGAGTAAGGCCTTACCATTTTCCTCATCGCCTTTAGCCACCGGCACGGCCACATTGGCCGCTTCCACCTGCTCAGTTTTGCTCGGCAACGATTCTGCCGTAATCGGCAGGCTACCGTGTATTGTCAGAGCAGCTTTAGTCGAGTTGACCGAGCTTAGGTTTTGACTCGGACCAGAAAGCAGCAACATGGAATGAGCTCGCGGCGCCGCCACTTGCCTGACACTCTTAGTCCTTGCCGGGCTGCTGGTTGGCGCACTCGACCCGGCAGAGATTTTTTGCCAAATCGGTGAACCGTTGGGCGCGCTCATCGCGGGTAACAACGTACCTTGAGCAAGCGCCACGGTCACGCTCAAGCTCAAGCACAATCGATACCTTTTCATAATATTCTCCCGTATTGGCAAGGTAAACAACGCTGTCGTAGTCCTCATTATCATGATGTCCTATTCATTGTCAGGTATGGGGGAGCCTTCAGGCAGAGTCGGGGAAGTCTTCTGGTAGCGCTCCGAACGACCGGATGTATAGTGCCGTTCGTCGATGACGGTCGGTTCAACTTGGAACAAGTTGGTATCGCGCGGACCTTCAACTCGCCCGATTTCCTCCGGCAGCTTCAACTGTCCAGGTGATCCAGGCAGAATAATTTCCGGCCGCACCGCCACCACCAGTTCGCTCTCGTTCTTGGTGAATGACTTCGAACGATAGAGCGCTCCTATGACTGGAATCTCACCGAGTACCGGAGTTTTGATTATGTCTCGTCCGGAGTTGGTCGAAATCATACCGGCGATGAACAACTCTTGTCCGGGCTTCATTTCCACCATCGTTTGAGCTTTACGAGTGGTGAAACCGGGAACCGACGATGTCAGCGATGAGGGCTGGAAGGCCAACACGCTTGAAATCAGCCGCTCTTCTGGAGCTACCTGGAGGTTTATGTTTCCATTTTCCATAAGCACCGGAATGATGTTCAAACGCAAACCGAACGGTTCGAACACGACTGACTGAGAAGTAGCACCGGCGGCAGCCACCGACTGAATGATCGGAATTTCGCCACCAGCCAGATAGGAAGCCCGTTCTCCCGATATCGTAACCAGGGTTGGTTCAGCCAATATTCTCGCCCGGCTGTGGGTGATGATCCCCTGAATGACCGGGTTAATCGAAAGGATGCCTGATTGACCGGCCTGAATACTGGATCCGGAGAAGAAGATATTAGATAGATTGCCCGTCCCGAAAGCCGAGCCACCCGGCGCACCTAAAAGTACAGCACTGGAAATGAGACCAGGTGCGTTGTTAAGAACGGCTTGACCGAAGCCCGTAGTCGGCAACGCCGTTGCTCCTGGAGTAAACGGCGTCACGGTTGTCGCCGACACGAAACTGGTCGGACCAACGGTGAAAGGACCCATTCCGGATTGCGCACCCATATTGAAGGGCGGAGCCGAAGACACAACAGCCGGCTGGGCGTTACCACCAGTACCACCGATTCCCATGGCGAAGTGGTTGGTGACGAAATTGAAGCCGAGCTGGACACCCAATTCTCTCGCCGCTACCGAGTTCATTTCCATAAAAGTTACATGGAGAACGATCAAGGGCACTTTGCGAACTTTGATCAAACTGGTGACCCGACCACCATCACTCGTCATTACCTGAGCCTTGGCGATGTTATTGCCAAGGTTCGGGAAGAAAGTGTATTTGTCGACTGAACTCAGTTGGGCCAATTGTCCGGCTTGTCCACCACCGCCAGCACCACCGCCGGCTGCCGATGTTTCACCGATGCGGGCATTGATCAAGCGGCTATTCGCCACCTGAATGTTCATGCCTCTATCATCCATAAATACGTTGGCGGAACCAAAAGCTTTGATTACCGACTCAGGATGGTCGACGTCTCCCAAAAGAAGGACACGATCACTGCCAGCAACCGAAAACGCTTTAACAATGATGCGCGGATCGATTTCTCGAAGTGCGGACTGCAGTTGCGAGAAGTCGCGCGCTACTCTTAAATCGATCGCCATGGAATTGCCGGCATCGTCCCAGAGCACTAGAGTTGCTCCGCCGGGGCTCTTGCCAAGAAGCACGATTTGGTTTTCAGCAACCACTACCGGTTCTGCTATAGAAGGATCACTTATAGAGGTTCGAACAATTTTGTTCTTCAATTTGAAGGTTCGCGATTGCGAAACCTTTAGATCGATAACATTGCTCGACTTGAATTCTTCCAGATCCACCGTCCCCGTAACTACTGGCGGTATCGGAGTGGTTGGCACTCTTTGATCGCCTTGAGCGATCAATTGATCTGGGGCAAGTTGCGCCAGCAAATGTTTGGCTTTAGGAGCCTTCAATCCGTCCGCAGGAGCGATGGCAGCATCAGGCACCAAAGCTGGTGTATCTACCGCAGATGGTATCGCACCGACTGATATTGTCGATGGTGCTGATAAAGTTGATACCTGTTCAATCCCTGCTGCATCAGAAAGCATAGGATGGATGGTAAGGGCAGCAGCCGGTACGGCACCGGATAAACCTCCCGCTTCTCTACCCTTGGTCGATAAGAACAATAAGGTATGTCCTTGAGCACCGGTGGTGCTACCTACTGACGGTTGCCATCCGGCATTGCCCTTGCGAGCCACATGGACAGCCTTTTTCTTGACGCCACCAGACGTGGTGGGCGTCTTGGCTGATACGGCTATCTTTTGCCAGATAGCACCAGTTTCGGGCGCCGCCGAAGCCGGCAATAGACTTGCCTGCAATAGCGACAAAGTCCCGCTCAGCGCCAAGCACAACTGGGGCATCTTCATACTCAATTTCCTCTTTCCCTTCCTGCTTCCTAACACCGAATAAAATGCAGAGCCGAGATCATTACAGCAGGTAATATACCTACTTGACGGAAAGCTTAACACGTCTTCTCGTGATGTGCACGGATCTTTTTTCATACCTTTTACAGAATATCGGAGACTCGAAAAATTCTTCTGGATATCGGCAGCGTATACAGGGCAAGACTGCCGCTCATTGCCCTTTTCTGGATATAGGGCAGACACATTTTTGGACGAAGCGTGCCATTACATATGGCATTGAATATGGCATCGCATATGCCATTATATGCGGCATTACGTTGTCAACCACCAGTGGTGCCTAGCTAGGCACCACCCCCGCCACCGGAATGCCACCATTGAATGTCAAGCGGTTTCAGCCGGATATCCATTAGTCATGCACTGGTTAGACCACGCCACTACCGGCGAAGCCGGGGTATGGCCATTTATATGCCATTACATATGGAGCATTAATCACCACGACATACAAATTCGTTCGCTAATCGCATTTGGTGCCTGGCGCGCCACCAAATTGCCACCACTTAAATGTCAAGTACTGGGACCGGTCCTGACGCCTTCTACTTGGCTAAGATTTATCCGACAAAAGGTAGCCCCCTTTTTGCCAGACAGAATTCGCCAGACCCTAATCCTTGTATTAGATAATGTTATATACTCGTGAGGAATGTTCCTGGGGGTTCGTTTGGCTAGAGCTGCTTTCGTTTCCAGACTGTTCCCTCAAGAGATTTGGTCCAAGGCCTAGCGTGAAAAGTGAAAAGCGTGCCCATTTGGACAACTTAGGAGAGCGAAGGAGAGAGAAACACAGACGTGGTTGAGCAAAATACTGAGCAGGAAAAGGTGCTGGTTGTTGATGATGAAGCCTCAATCAGGCGGATCCTAGAAACGCGCTTGAAGTTAGCTGGTTACAGCGTCGCTACCGCTGCCGACGGACAGGAAGCCCTCGAGCAATTCGGCAGCTTTCAGCCGGATCTGGTCATTCTCGATGTGATGTTGCCCAAAATGGACGGCTACGAGGTATGTAGAGAGATCCGCAAAACCTCGGACACGCCGATCATCATGCTGACAGCTGTGGCTGATGTGTCCAATCGCATCCAGGGGCTGGAAATCGGGGCAGACGATTATGTGGTAAAGCCCTTCAGCCCAAGCGAACTAGAAGCCCGGATTAAGGCGGTATTACGACGTACGGTAGAGAGACATCAAGACGTCGGTCAAAGTAAAAGCACAAATGTCATTACCATTGGCAATTTAAAAATTGATTTAAATAAACGTCAGGTAACCAGAAAAAATGAGCGTATCCGCCTCACTGGTATGGAATTCAGCTTACTTGAGCTGCTCGTCACTAATTCCGGTAAGCCCTATTCCCGTGGAGAGATCCTTCAGCAAGTTTGGGCGTACCCGCCGGATCATCGTATCGACACCAGGGTAGTAGACGTGCACATCAGCCGACTGCGCTCAAAGCTGGAAGAGGATTCCTCCAATCCGGACCTGATTCTGACTGCCCGCGGCATCGGCTACATGTTTCAGAAAATCAACTAATAGGCGCTCCGTCGCCTCGGCCAGCCTCGTCGCCTCCGCTCCGCACGGCTCCTCGCCGCGCCTCGCTCGCTATATTCCAATCGTTTCGCACTTCCATCGCGTCAGAAAAACCGCTGTTTTTCTTACGCCTGGCAATAAGCTTCGCTCAGGTACCGCTCTTCCAGGAGCTCATATATTCGGTCATTTCCGGCGTCAGGCTGTCTATCTCAATGCCTAACGATTTCAATTTGAGCTGGGCGATTTCCTGGTCAACCGCCTCGGGCAGGACGTTCACTCCAGGTTTGAGCGAGCGCCCCTTTTTGACCAGATACTCAAGAGCCAGGGCCTGGTTGGCAAAGCTCATATCCATGACTGAGGCTGGATGGCCTTCGGCGCAGGATAGATTGACCAGGCGACCCTCGGCCAGAACATAGATGCGGTTGCCGTTCTTCAAAACATGCTCATCCATATATGGGCGAACTTGCCGCTTTTGTTTGGCCAACTTCTCGAGCGCTACCAGGTTCAATTCCAGATCGAAGTGGCCGGAATTGCAGACGATCACACCGTCTTTCATCCTCTCGAAGTGCTTGCCGTCAATTACGTGGCGATTGCCCGTGACAGTGACGAAGATATCGCCCTCACCAGCGGCTTCTTCGATGGGCATGACCCGGAAGCCATCCATGACGGCTTCAATCGCACGAATAGGATTGATTTCCGTGACGATTACATTGGCTCCCAGACCTCTTGCTCTCATGGCGCAGCCTTTACCGCACCAGCCATAGCCCAGCACAACCACGGTCCTGCCGGCAACCAGGCGATTAGTCGCTCGGATAATTCCGTCCAGAGTCGATTGACCCGTACCATAGCGATTGTCGAAGAGGTGCTTGGTTTGAGCATCATTGACCGCGATTGCGGGAAAGCTAAGTTTGCCGTCCTTTTCCATCGCCAAAAGACGAGTTACACCGGTTGTCGTCTCTTCCGTGGTGCCAATCACGTCACCGATCTGGTTACTGCGCTCCATAATCAAGTGGGCCACCAGATCGGAGCCATCATCGATAATCAACCTCGGCTTGAAGTCAAGAGCAATCTTGATGTGGCGACGGAAGGTGTCCAGATCTTCGCCCTTAATCGCGTATACGGAAATGCCGTGTTCCTTAACCAGCGCGGCAGCGACGTCATCCTGGGTGCTCAATGGATTGGAAGCAATCAGTAAGCACTCAGCACCGCCTGTCTGGAGGGTGGTCGCCAGATTCGCCGTTTCGCTGGTTATGTGGGCGCAGACAGAGACCTTGAGACCCTTGAGCGGCGTCTCCTTCTTGAAGCGTTCTCTGATCAGCTTCAAAACCGGCATGTCGCCACCGGCCCACTCGATCCGCTGCTTGCCAAGATCTGAGAGGGCAAGGTCTTTAACTTCACAGGCTGGCATTAATTTGTTCGTCACTTTACATCCCTCTCAATCAGGCCCAACTATTTCCTACTCCCAACAAAAGCAACCTCCTTGCCGGGTCGTTTGCGTTTGAAAGCGCCGGTACCAGCAAATATAGCCGTTTCGTCCAGGTCCTTTTCGATGCGCAAAAGCTGATTATACTTTGCCGTCCGCTCCCCGCGGCAAGGAGCACCAGTCTTAATCTGACCGCAAGAAACGGCAACAGCCAGGTCGGAAATCGTGGCGTCTTCGGTCTCTCCCGAGCGGTGGCTGATCACGTTGGCATAGGCATTCACTTTGGCAAGATTGATGGCATCCAGAGTTTCAGTGAGCGTTCCTATTTGATTGGGTTTGATCAATACAGCGTTAGCGATCCCCGACTCGATACCGCGGGTGATGCGCTCCGTATTTGTGACGAACAGATCGTCGCCGACCAGTTGAATTTTGCCCGCCAACTTTTCTGAAAGCAGAGCCCAACCGGTCCAATCTTCTTCGGCCAGTCCGTCTTCGATGCTGACGATCGGGTATTTCTCAACGAGGCGCTCGTAGTAGCCGACCATTTCTTCGCTGGACAAATTGAGATTCTCCGTGGCCAGCCTGTATTTTCCTTCTATATAGAATTCCGTCGAGGCTGGGTCGAGCGCCAGTGAAACTTGCTCGCTCGGTTTAAGTCCGGCGATCTGGATCGCTTCGATAATCAGCTCCAGGGCCTCTTCATTGGTCTTCAACGAGGGAGCGAATCCTCCTTCGTCACCGACACCGGTGGAAAGTTGCTTTTTGTGGAGCACCGTTTTTAGTGCCTGATAGATCTCAGCACCCCAGCGCAAAGATTCGGCGAAGGTCTCAGCACCGTGCGGAACGATCATAAACTCCTGAATGTCCACGCCGTCTTGAGCATGCTTGCCACCATTGAGAATATTCATGAGCGGCACCGGCAAGACGTTGGCCGAAACGCCACCCAGATAACGAAACAAAGGCATGCCGAGCGAATTGGCCGCAGCCTTGGCAACGGCCAGGCTGACACCAAGGGTAGCATTGGCACCAAGCCTAGCTTTGTTACTGGTGCCATCCAGCCGTTTCAATTGCTCGTCGATCGCCCCTTGCTCAAGAGCGCTTGCCCCGATAATCGCTTTGCCAATGATCTCTTCGACATTTTTTGCCGCCGTCAGCACACCCTTGCCCTGATACCGGCGGGTATCTTTGTCTCTCAACTCGACGGCCTCGAAGCTTCCCGTGGAAGCACCAGAGGGAACAGCGGCCCGGCCGGCAGCTCCATCAGACAAGACAATCGTCACCTCTATGGTTGGATTGCCCCGTGAATCGAGAATCTCCATTGCCGATACTTCGCTAATATGACTCATTGCCACCGCTCCTGAAAAAAAAGTGTCACTATTTATCGCACAAAATTGGTGCTCCATCTGCAAATTTGCAGATGCAATAGGGGTTCGGTAAAGTATAATCCTTTTCATCAGGATTCTGGCCCTATCGTAAAGTGACTTGATCCTGATTCACATCGAAAAGTTACCATCACCCCTTTTTGAACAATGGCGTATTTGTTAAACCTAGAAATGATGGACCATCGTGGGGAAGTTCCAAGGCGGAAGTTTCCAGGCAATTCAGGAATATTTCCAGCAAAAGTTCTGCCGCAACTGCGACTGCCAGTTCGCTTCGGAAGGCATCCAGCTACTCAGGCAGGAACCGGGTGTACTGGTCGTTAGAGTAACTTGCAAGGCCTGCGGCCATCCGCTCGGCGTTGCTATCGTCGGAACGGTACTTGAATCTAACAACAATAAAGAACCCGTTTTACCAGCCGATTGGAGCCGTAAAGATGCCGAGCGCCTGGCCGGCAAAGCGCCGATCTCTTATGATGATGTTTTAGAAGCCCATCAGTTCTTCGACCAGTTGGGCGCCAATTGGGCGCAATACCTGCCAAAAACCGGCAAAATCAGCTAGAAAATTGTCCAATTTGCGCTAGGATATGCATTGAGGCCTGTGGCATTGCCACATCTCATCAACCCCGCCTCCTTTTCGGTCCTCCACTTTAACCGGAGAGCTTTGGTACCAGATCCTTCTAAAGTACGATTGGTATTAAAGTCAGTGGCGTGAGTTATGGCGTAGTCATACAAGCGAGTGTGCAAAACATGGACAAGAAAAAGCAGATCGCTGAGCTAATCCAGCCCATTAGCGATGACCTCCTTTCTGGCGCAGCCGAAATTGCCTTGAAGGCAATCTTCATCTATCAAACAGTGATGAATTTGGAACCAAGTGCAGATCTAGCCATCCTCAAAGCGGACATCTACGAAACTGCTCGCGCTCTTGTCGAATGCCAACCAGCTATGGCACCACTCTTTCATCTTTCCAACAAAGTTCTCTTCGCCACTCAGCAAGCCAATAGTCCGGCCGAACTGAGAAAATCTTGCCAAAGCGCCCTCGACGAATTCGAACGCAATTTGTGTGAAAGCGTCGCTAAAATAGCTGAACTCGTCTACGACTTGATTCCACCTGGCGAAATGGTGTTCGCTTATTCCTTCAGCTCGACAGTTGTCAGCTGCCTGCTAAATGCTCGGGCCAGGGGCCGCTATTTTCGGGTTGCCTGTTCCGAATCGCGCCCCAGTTGGGAAGGGCGCAAGTTGTCAACCCGTCTGGCTTCCGGTGGCATCGAAGTGATTCACACCTTCGATTCGGCTATGGGCATTGTTCTGCCCACCTGCAGCGTCGCCTTCATGGGCTGCGACTGCGTCGGCGCGCCCGGGTTAGTCAATAAGGTCGGATCTTTGCTTCTGGCTCTATCCTGCCAGGAAATGGGCATTCCGCTCTACGCTCTTTGTGGCACGGAAAAGTTTGTCAGCGATGAGCGCTTGTTCGAGTTTGAAAATCATGAGCGCCCTGGCGGTGAAGTTTGGAGCGATCCACCTAAAGGAGTGAAGGTGGTCAATCGCCAGTTCGAGCTAATACCCACCAAACTCATTACCGGACTGGTCACTGAAGCCGGCGTCTTGAAAGAGGCGGACATTGCTCAGCATCTTTCCAAAACACCCGTACACGAAGCCCTGCGCCTTGAGCCTGCCGGTTTCTAAGCAAGTGTCAAAGAACACCCCTAGCAAAGCAACGATTGTCCTATTGGCAACCGTCGTCGCCTCGTTCGGCAGTACAGCCGTGGCTAAAATCGGCGGTTCCGTCCAGTCTTTTCAAGCCAGAAACGGTCGCATATTCACCTTCAAAAGTCGCTCCATAAAAGACGACAAAATCTACTACGTTTATTCTCTAAACAGCCATCCGGCCCAGCAACATTCCTCACCAGGATTTGCCGGCGGCATAACGCTTACGGTTGATCAAAACAAAATCGCGGGAGAATCATTCATCCTGCGCCTCGGCGCCGATCAAGACGTCGGCAAGGTCTTGGCGGCAGCGTTGTGTATGGATCTTACCTATGAGGCAATCGGTAAACCCGCCCCGGTCACACCATCATTGCGCGCCAAAGAATTTACTGCCTATTCAAACGCCATCACCCGAGGACTGTCCGGACTGCCTCAGGTGATTAGATACAAGGGTTACCCTATGAGAGTGACAATTTCTCGCACCGATCAAGGTGAACTCTTACTGGCAATCATTCCCAACCCGGTCCCGGCAAAGACTAGCCCAGCTCAATGATCTGGCCGTCTGGTTTGATTTTGCCCTAATACTGCCTGACGGCGCCACCGTCTATAGTGATGGCCGTCCCGGTTATAAATTCGCCTTTGGGCGAACAAAGGAAGGCAACCAGCGATCCTAAATCATCGGGCTTACCAAAACGCTTCACCGGCGCATAATCCGCCCACTCCTCCAGCAACGACTTTACTGATGTGTTCTTTTCTTGAGCGTATTCATGGGCTAACGACCGCACCAAAGGAGTATCAAAATAGCCAGGACAAATGACGTTGACCGTTATCCCGTCAGCGGCTACTTCGCTGGCGATACACTTGGCCGTCTGTAGCTTGAGTCTGCTAACCAGAGTCAATGTTTTTCCATGCGATAGATCGCATTCACCCACCATTTCTTGAGCGCAGGGAGCGATCGACAGGAAAGGTAGAAGCCAAGCACGGGTACCAGGGCACTTAGCCAAAAACGTTCAACACCGATTAGCCAAAGGAGCAGTGCCGCGCATACGTAGGTAATCATACATATAGCGGCAACGCGAATTTTGCTGATCTCCCAGGCCTTATCTGCCTCGACTCTTGCGTTGCGCTCTTTGATGGATTCAAGTTCGCGCACAATTTCTTCAATTCTGTCACTCACGCGTCTACCTTCTAAGGATAGAGACCCCGCAATCGCCGCGCTTCGACGACCCGCTGAACAGCAAGGCGCATGGCTGCGTCACGCAAGGAAATTTTTTCTTTGTCGGCCAGGGCAAAAACACGATCGCAGATTTCGATGATTGACCGATCGAGTCTGGCAAAAATTTCTTCTTCCGACCACAAGAGCCGGATCAATCCTTGCACCCACTCGAAATAACCCACAGTAACGCTCGAGGCATTGGCCAGTATATCGGGCATGATCGGCAAGCCCTTGCTTTCCAGGATGCGGTCCGCTTCTGGCGTCGTGGGAGCATTCGCACCCTCAACCAGAATCTTACATTTGAGTCGATCAGCATTGTCTTTATGAATTTGGTTAGACACCGCACATGGTGCCAAAATATCACACTTCATCTCAAGCAGTTGTTCGTTGGTAACCGCTTCCGCCTTGGAAAATCCGGTCATGCTGTTAGTTCTGCTGATATGCGTGGTTAAGGAATTCAGATCGAGGCCATTGGCATTGTACAGCCCGCCCTTCGCATCCGAAACCCCCAATACTGTAAAACCATTTTCGTGCAAAATGCGGGCTACTACCGAGCCAACCGTACCAAGCCCCTGGATGATCACCGTTGGAGAATTGCCTGCCAGTCCAAAATGTTTGACTGCCTGGCGCGCGCAGAGGGCGACGCCGTATCCTGTCGCTTCTGAAAGCCCCAACGAGCCACCGATCGATTTAGGTTTGCCTGTGACAATAGAAGGTACGGTGTGGCCAACGTTGACACTATACGTGTCCATCATCCAGGCCATCGTTTGCTCGTTCGTGTTCAGATCCGGACCGGCAATATCTTGATCCGGTCCTATCAATTCAATAATCTCAGAGACATAACGCCTGGTAACCCTCTCCAACTCGCCATTGCTCAGCTTGGAAGTATCGAGCCTGATGCCGCCGTGCGCCCCGCCAAAGGGAAGATTCATCAGCGAACATTTCCAGGTCATGAGCATAGCCATAGCCGCTACCTGGCCGAGATTGACTTGTGGATGATAGCGGACACCACCTTTGCCCGGTCCGAGAGCCAGATCGTGATGCACCCGATAGCCCAAAAAAGTCTGGACAGTACCATTATCGAGTCTGACAGGAATAACAACGGTCAAAGCTCGTTTCGGATTGCGCAGAGGCTCCAAAACATCGGAACCAAGCTTTAGCTGCTCCGCCACTCTCGATAGTCTTTCTTGAGCCATGAGAAACTCGGCAGTTTCCCACTCATTGCCGTTCTTGCTGATTGTGTCTTTGCCCTTGGGGCTTGTCGTGCTCATGCAGAAAACCTAAGAAGAGGGCGTCATGTTACGCAAAGGCGGTAAATTTTGCAAGCGATAGTCCAGAACTTTCTTTTGCGGATCGAATGGCCGGGTATCGCCCAGATTGAGGAAGTCGATAGCTTCACTTATGAGCTGATCGGCACTCTCTTTGTTCTTGGAACTACCTAAGCAGTAGCGACCGGTTTCCAACAAAGGTTGCAAAGGTAACAATCCAATCACCTCGCTTCCCGTTACACTGGTCTCCAGTTCAGTGGCTAGCCGTTTCACTTCCAGAAATGCTCCATGCAGTGACGTTTTTCTATAATCCATTATATTCATAGATACTTGTGCACATTTGTACTCTTCTATGTACCAGCCGAGGGCTGTGCACTCAGGCAAAGCTCCAACCTGGTCCTCTTCCCGAGCCCGCCGTATTTGCCGGGCAATTTTTTCGGCTATCTCACGCGAAGTTGTGGCCAAATTGATATTGAAAGCAATGAGCAGATCGCGTGCACCAATGGCAGTGGCACCCGCTCTGGCATTGAAAATATTCGGTCCGTAGTCAGGAGCGAAGTTTTCTTTCTCTATGCGTTTCTTGAGCGCTTCATACTGGCCCTTCCTCAGAAAAGCAAGCTTGCGTCGTTCCGGTCTTTTGGCCGATTTAGCGTAAAGATAAACAGGAATTTCAAGCTCACTGGCAACGCGCGCAGACAGCTTGTGACTCAATTCGATACACTGCTGCATACTGGCGTCAGCTAGAGGCACAAGCGGGCAAACATCGGTAGCACCAATGCGCGGGTGCGCCCCTCGCTGACTGCGCATATCGATAAGCGATTGAGCGACGGCGATCGCCTGAAAAGCCGCTTCGCAGACAGCGCCGGCTTCACCGACAAACGTCATTACAGTGCGATTAGCACTGGCGTTAGAATCAACGTCCAGAAGATGAACGCCTTTGACGCCAACAATCGCCCTAGAAATGCTTTCAACGCTACTGAGATTGCGTCCCTCACTAAAATTGGGTACGCACTCAATTAATTGCATTTGCCTGGCTCAATTCTTCTGACCGAAAAGCCGCTTACCATAAGTCTCTTTTAGCGTGAAGCCGAGCATAACCAGCGACGAGACACCCCAGAAAATGCTCCAAATAAAGGCGGGAATGCCGGTCATATCAGCCATGTTGGAAGCATCCGAAAAAGCGTGCATGCCAGTTAACCCGAAAGACAGGGTGATTAAGTCCCCGATACAGGTGACGCTATTCAGGGCGGTTTGTACGGCTAGGAACAAAAGGAGCAAATTGGCCAGCGCAGGCTTAAGCTTTAGCCCTGACCAGACCAGGAACGCCCCCATCGCAAGCGCCCAAACCATGCTCGCTAGCCCTTGAAGGAACATCCCAGATTGGCACAACGCAGCCGGCATAAGGAAAATGCCAGCCGCTCCTATGGTTAGCCCGATACCAAGCAAGATCGCTTTAGAAATGCGCGGATATTGGCTCAAGGCGATCAAGATACAGCCAAACACCGCTGCGCCCAGATAGCCGCTCTGCGTATAAAGAAAGGCGTTTCCGCCCTGACAAAAGGTCAAGCCACCGTGTCCCGCGCCATCCGAAACAATAGTCATGCCGCCTACATGGCCACCGGTTGCTATACAAACGAGGGCGTGCCCCATTTCATGCACCGCCGTAGTGAAGAAATTAAGCGGCGCGAACAACCAGGAAAAGCCCGGGGCATGGGACAAGACGAGACTGACAAGGGCCACCAGCCAGAAGCCTAAAGCGTTGAACATACTTCCGGAAAAGACAGTACCTTGGCGCACACCGACTTGAACTCCCGTTCCTAGCGCCGATTTTGTCGTTCGATTAATCATGGTTTGAAACTCAGCCGTTGTCTTCTGTCATTTTACGCGAATAAGTAAAAAACGGCTCAGGAATACAGGGTTACTTAAGGCAGCAAAACCCGAGTTTAGAGCGTAGCCTAGCGGCCTACGAAAATTGAGAGGTTACTCAAGAAAAAGGAAGGAATTGAGCCAGTTGGCTAGCCGTGCCAACCAGGTGGAGGTGGGCAGCCGTCCGCGGGAAATGGATTTGGCGTCGGTGAGGCGATGATGTTGCCAGAGGGCAGAATACCGGCCTTCACGAGCTTCTCATGGCTGGCATATTCGATGCTGAAGGAAGCGATAATAGCACCTCGATTGAAACGAACATCTCGTGTCTTGAAGCTTGTACGCGAGCCAAATATTGTGCCCATGTCATGATCAAGGTTGCTCTGTTGCGTCGTCGGTTCGCAGTACCCCCAAGCACTCGGGAGCGAACTTTCTGAGTGCCCTGTGGTCAGGTTACCGATCGAATGTTTCATAAACGAACCGGATTGGATGGGAGGCAAATGATTGCTGCCTTCGTTTCCATATATAAGACCGCTGGGAGCGGGGTTAACAAACGAATCGAGTTTGGTTGGGGGCAAATCAGAGCTTCCTTCGTCTCCATATTCAAGATCTCCGGGCGCGTAGCGATCGTCAAAAATCTGAGGAGCAAATCGGAAGTATGGAGGCTCATGATAAAAGCGGCGAACTGGCGAATACCAGTAATGCACGGTTTCATTGGCATCGGCAAAAACTTTCAGGCCTATAACACCAATGTTCTCTGGTTTTCGCATTAGTTTGGCATAGCTCGCCGATTTATCGCCAAATTGAAAGTGAGCGACGTTATCGTGGTCAAGACGAAAGCCCGGGATAGTTACAGAGCCATCTTCGATGACATAGCCGTCATCGCCAGATGATGCCGGACGACCATTCATTATCGACAAGCCATCAACCGAACAAACCGCAAGGTAGCGGTGATACTTCGGGCAAGTGATCCGCAACTCAAAGTCTTTGTTCCATGGAGCTTCGACATAGGTTTGGCCATTGTGGGTAATTTGCCCTAGCGGCGCACCGTCGACAAGCACTTCAAGGCTAATACCGGGACTGTGGGAAGGAAGGATTATGTGCTCAGTACTCCAAACTTGAGCGGGCTTAAGACAACAAAACGGGCCTACAAAAAATAGGCTGGCCAATGCGATAGCAATCACAGACGTTTTCATAGGCTTCTCTCTGTGCCTTTGGAATTATTGGAAATCGGGTCTTCCTGCGCCTATTACAATAGGTTTTCAAGATGAAAAGGTCAAGTAAGAATTTGTCTGCCGGGAACGCCCTATGGCTGCCGCCAGTTTGACGTCTTGCAAGAGATCTTTATCGTTCATTGAAAAGCAGTTCAATGAGTTGTTTCAGCAAGACATGTCCTACAGCTTCAAAGAACAAGCAGTAACGCTTGCTCTCCGCATACGCTGATGAGCTTGTCGAAGACACCACAACTGAAGAAAGAAATCGGAAGAACTGAACGTTTCGCTATCCGGGCACTAAAAGTGGTGGCTTTGCGCAAAGCTATAGGGGTATATTTCACCTGGCAGAGCCGATACCCTGCCTGTGGGGGTGCCGGAAGCACCGTCCCGGGCTTTGCTAACGCCTACATAGCGCTTGCTATTTAAATCTGCTTTTTGAAAAGAATCGGAGAGGGAGAGATTCGAACTCTCGGTACAGCTTTTGACCATACAACTTCTTA
>PSRH01000065.1 GCA_003175915.1 Candidatus Melainabacteria bacterium
ACTTCAGGAAAGTGGCTTTAAGTGTCGGTTTTAGACGTGCTTATTGATGGCTGTGGCAAGAGTCGATTTGGGCACCGCTCCTACTACTTGCTCAACGACTTGACCGCTCTTGAATATGTACAGGCTGGGGATGCCTCTGATTGTGTAGGCTTGAGCCGTTTTCGGGTTTTCGTCAGTATTCAGTTTGACAACCTTAAGACGCCCTTCGTACTCTTTCGATAAATCTTCTACTACTGGGGCTACCGCTTTGCAGGGTCCACACCAGGGAGCCCAGAAGTCCACCAGAACCGGCACTTCGGCTTTTAAGACTTCTTGTTCAAAACTGGTATCGGTTACGTTCGTAACAGCAGACATTTTGAAATGGACCTCCCATTTTGTGGTGCTGAACTATTCAGCAAACCGTTCCGGACTTTATAGTAACACCCATCGAGTGTCGCACGCGGAAGTCCCTATTGTCTCAAGTTCGCTGCGCCTCTTAGCAGGTCTTTCGATTCAGTTAATGTTTTATAAGCGCTGGCAAGGCTTTCTGGCAAGACGAAATCGCATGTTAGTACCCATCCGGTAACTGAGCAGGGAAACTCTTGCAGTGCTTACCGCAGAGGGTGCTCCCCTCGCTTGCCTGTGCTCGATCCCGGTAAATGCACGATAATCATAGCGAGAGCGGTCGGATACCTGAATGAACCGGTGTCGAGGGAGCCGCTTGAGGGTGGTCGAAATGGGGCCCTTTAAGAAGGTATATCGCTGGCTATTCCGCAGTTTGGCTAATCAACTGCTCTTTACTTACCTTTTGGTGATCACCATTGCCCTTTTTGCCGTCAGCCTCTGGGCGTTGTTCATGATTAAGTCTGAATCGCTCAGTGACTTGCGTAATTCCCTTGAGGTGGAGGCCGTCAACCTGGCCCTGGAAATTGATAACGACCTGGCCCTCGATTCATTGGAGTCAAAAAATCGGATCAAAAAGGCAGTCGATCGCCATGCTACGCAATTGGGAGTTTCGATGACCGTTGTCGATAGCGAAGGACACGTGCTGGCCGACTCCAGTGCCAATGTGGCAACGGCGGGCGGTCCCAATATTTCCAATGAATCCGAAATCCAAGACGCCTTAGCAGGCATCGTTGCCAACTATACCCGCAGCTCGGAATCGACGCATACCAATTGGTACTATGTCGCCTACCCGGTTCGTTCGGCTGGTAAAACGCAAGGAGTGATCCGGGCGGGAGTGCCCTTAACCAGTATCGAGCAGCGGTTGCGCCACGACCTGATTGTCTTCCTTGAAATCATCGTAACCACCGGACTCGTCACTGTGTTGATCAGCCTCTGGCTGGCGCGTCGGGTCAACCGCCCCGTCAAAGAAATGAGCGCCATGGCCAAAAAAATCGCATTGTCAGGGGATATTTCCGAATTCGTGCCGGTTCTCAGGCGAGACGAAATTGGCGAGCTGGGCCTGTCGTTCAACCAGATGATTGGCAGACTGAGGGAGCAAGAGCGGGTTCGCCAGGAGTTTATCGCCAATGCCAGCCACGAGTTGAAGACGCCAACTATGGCGATCGGTTCGGTTGTCTCTGCCTTACAAGCCGGGGCAGCGGAGGACAAAACCTTGCGCACCAAGTTTCTATCCTCGCTGGAAACCCTGGTGGAGCGCCAGTCCAGCCTGCTTCACGACCTGCTTGATATCACCCGCCTGGATGGCGCTTCTGACCGCGTTGTTCACGACAAGGTGCTCCTCACCCAGTTGCTCAACGACGCCGTTGAACAAGTGAGGCCGCAGGCAGAGAAGAAGAATCTTGAGTTGAATATTGCTGCCGATGCGGATGGTTTAGCCGTTTTCGGCAACGCTATTCAACTACAAAGGGCGCTCGTCAATATATTGACTAATGCGGTAAATTTCACGCCACCGGAAGGAGCGGTCATGGTGCAAACCAAATCGCAGGATCCAGAGATGGTGCAAATCAGAATTCAGGACAACGGCAGTGGTATCGATCCTGCTGATCTTCCCCATATTTTCGAGCGCTTCTACCGAGCCGATAAAGCACGAAGCAGAGCCAGTGGTGGCAGTGGCTTGGGTCTGGCGATCACCCGCGAGATTATCGCTCGCCACCACGGCACGGTCACTGTAGAGTCAACATTGGGCAAAGGGTCTATTTTTACTATAAACTTGCCGAAGATAGAGTCGATTCGCGACGAGAATCAAGCAGGGAATGAGTAAGTGAAGAGTTTGCTCAGCAAGTTATTTCGGCGAAAGGCCGCCAGGGCTCCGATTCCAGAGGGTAAAACGGAAACCGACGACGATCCCTGTTGCTCTAAAACCGTGCATATAGCTTACCGGGGCATAAGCGACGATCGACTCTACCTCAATTACGACCGAAAATGGGGTGACGTAAAATTCTTCAGACCCAACGGCCTGCGCGTATTTTGCGGGGGCTGCCGCAGAAGAATTCTGTAGCGGACGTTTGTGGGACCGGGGCTCGTCTATAGGGCCGGGGCTATCCGTAGGGGCGGCTTGTAGGGGACGCTTTAGCGTCCCGCTGTTCCGAAATACGGACGGCCGAAGCCGCCCCTACAACGGTGGTCGCGCAAGGGCATTCGCAACGATCTCGATATCGGCTCAGATCGACGCCAACAGCGCCTTTCTCAGAGAGCCACCACATTTGGTGAGCAGTTCTTCGGCCTGGGCCCGTCCCAACTTTCTCTTCAGCATCAGGATCGCCGTTTTCGTCTTATTTTGCGAGGCAACAAGCGCACCTTCTGCTAGATGCCTGGGTACTTCACCGAGGATGGAAATTATCGAGACGGCGCGCTCCCTCAGCTTCTCATTAGTAGGTTTGAGATCGACCATGAGATTCTCGTAGACTTTACCCAAGCGAACCATGGTGCAAGTCGAGAGGAGATTCAAAATCATCTTCTGGGCAGTGCCGGCCTTCATCCTGGTAGAGCCAGTCAGGGCCTCCGGCCCGGTGATCGCACAAATGACAATGTCGCAGATGCCTTGCAGTCCATCGGTGTTATTGATAATGCCGATTGTTGCGGCACCGAGCTCTTTGGCTTTGCGTACGGCGCCAATCACGTAAGGAGTATGACCGCTGGCTGTAATGCCTATTACTACGTCGCCGTTGCCGATACCTGCATGATTAGCATCGTTAAGACCCATTTCCTCTGAGTCTTCGGCGTTCTCGAAGGAACGGAACATGGCATCCTTGCCGCCAGCGATGTAAGCCTGCACTTGTTCGAAGTCGACTCCAAAAGTAGGCGAGCACTCAGTTGCGTCCAGAACGCCCAGCCTGCCGCTTGTTCCGGCTCCGAAATAGATAACCCTGCCGCCATTCTTCAAACGGTCGGTGATCAGATCCACCGCTTTGGCAATCTCCGGTAATACCTTCTCAACTGCCGCGGCGACAGCGAAGTCTTCACCTTGAACCCGCTGCACCAGTTCCAAAGTGTCCAGCAGGTCAAGATCTTTCGTGTTGTTATTGCGCTCCTCAGTGATAAGGCGATTAAATTCCTTAGTAAAACCCATTGACACTTTTATCCAGCCTCCAAGTCTTCGTTCGGTAACCGCCGCCCCCTTGATTTTAGAAGGCGATCATATAAATTGATCCATGCTATTGCGTGATGTTGCTTATCATAAACTGCCAAGCCGATTAAAACCTGCCCTTTAAGTACAGGCAACCACCCGAACACCGGCTAATTGTGTTGACAGCGTTGCCGGGCAGTACAGAGGGCATTTTAGTCTAAATTCGCCCTGGCTCGAAGGGCTCTTATAGTGATTTTCGTTTTCTGTCATGTACCGCAGGTCTCCTGTCGCCAATTAAAGACGCTCAACTATGTCCAAAAGTTCTGGCTTCTATGTAAATCTCTTCATTCAGTTATAGATATACGATCGCCTAATAGCCAGGCCGTGGGGCTTCCCGGCGCTAAGGAAATTAACCTCCAGATTGAATTTTTAGGAGCGATAGACGTGTTATAAACATTGCTTTATTCGCTTCGGCAAGCCAACGGCGAAATGGCTCGTGGTGAAAGCTTTAGGTTGGAGGGCTCTCTTGAGAGGAGTAACATCCGAAGTCATAGCTGAAGTACGGAGTCGCGCTCAAATCCTTGACGTGGTCTCCGAGGTCGTTGTCTTGAAACGGTCTGGCAAGGACTATAAGGGGTTATGTCCCTTCCACACTGAGAAGACCCCTTCATTTCACGTCAATCTAACCAAGGGTATATACAAATGCTTCGGCTGCGGCGAAGGCGGCGACGTATTCACCTTCGTCCAGAAAGTAAAAGGCCTGGAATTTATCGATTGTGTCCGGGAGTTAGCTCACAAATACGGAATTCCCCTGGTCGAAACGACGGAAGAGAGAAAGGAGTACGATCGACGCAATTTCCTTTTGCTCCTCTATCAACAGGCCAGTCAATATTACGTACGGCTCCTGAGGGAATCTAGTGAAGGAGCGGTCGCCAGACAATATTTGCAGGAACGTGGCATTGACGAGGAAACGATCGACCGGTTCAAATTGGGTTACGCCCCCAGCGCCTGGGATGGACTGATTCGCTATTTGACGGAGTCGACCAAGGCAGCGCCCAGTTCGCTTGAAGAAGCCGGATTGGTGAGAAGAAGGAACGACAGCAACAGTTACTTCGATCTATTCCGGCACAGACTGATTGTTCCCATTTGCGACGAGCAGGGGCGAGTCATCGCATTTGGTGGCAGAACCCTCGGTGATGATCAGGTCAAATACATCAATTCGCCGGAAAGCCCGATCTACACTAAAGGACAACATCTCTTTGCCTTTCATCTAGCCAAAGACGGCATCAAGGCAAACGATTCCGTCATTGTCGTGGAAGGGTACTTCGACGCGATCACTTGCCATCAATTCGGTTTCACCAATACAGTCGCCACTCTAGGAACCGCCCTCACTTCTCAGCAGGGAAAAATGCTAGTGAGATATACGGACTCAAAGCGCGTCTTCCTATCCTTTGACGCCGATCAGGCAGGGTTGAAGGCGGTCGACCGCGGCATAGAGACGCTCAACCAGGTCGCCGAAGGTATAGGCATCGATCTCAGGGTAATTAGTGTGTCAGGCAGTAAAGATCCGGATGAGTGTTTGAGACGGCCTGACGGTGTGGAGCGATTCAAAGCAGCTATGGATGGGGCGCTCAGCCTCATCGACTACCAACTGGAAATCGCCGTTAAAGACCTGGATATCCGCAGCCATACAGGTAGAATCGAGTCGGCGAAAAGGGTGGTTCCCATCCTTTCCCAAATTAAAAATGCCGTGGCTCGTGGCGAATATGTCAGGCAGGCAGCAATAAAACTATCTGTGCGAGAGGAAGAGATTCTCTCGGATGTAGCTCAATATAGGCGGGACAACCGGTTGGCGACCCCTGGCCCGTCGTTCTCACCAAGACTACCGGAAAAGCGAATACCTGGCCAAGCGGTACCTCTGGGGAGAACCCGTAACGGCTTGATTGATGGTACAGTGAAAGCTGAGCAGTGCTTGCTGGCTCTTTTCCTGACCGGGCGCGAAGACTATGAAAAAGCTCGCGAGGCCCTACAGGATGAGGTATTCATCACTCCGGCCCACCAACGCATCAAAGAAACTATTTATGCCATCGGTCCCAGTTTCAACAACGTTGAGGACTTGGAATATAAGTTGAGAGATAGGCTTGCCCCCGAACGTGAATCCTCGGCCGCACTGGTTGAAGTAATCCTCAAAGCTGAGGAGATGAGCCGGCAAAAAGAGCCGGTCGAGGGTTTGCTCACCGATTTTCGCATCAGACTTATGAAAGAAAGGGTAAATCTGGCAACAGCCAAGCTCTTGTCACTATCCAAGATGGGCAAAGAAGACTCCGAGCAAGCCACCCTTCAGAGTAAAATACGAGAACTCACAGGAATAGGGAGAATTTTGCCCAGTTTGACCAATTTGAGCGAAATTGGTGACTTGCAGCGTAAAATTGAGGAGATAATTGCTCCTTTCGAAGGACAGCCACACACGGAGACCAGGTTGTGACCAAGGGTAAGGATCGAGAAGATACATTTATTGAAAAGCTTGGTCGACTGGAGGAG
>PSRH01000283.1 GCA_003175915.1 Candidatus Melainabacteria bacterium
GCGCTAGTTGTATTAGGCGGAGTTTTAGTCCAGGTAACCTGAATATTGAGTAGACCTGGTCAAAGTGATCAATCAACAGTGACTAGATTCCAGCCACTGTATATGGTGCCAGGCATGGGGCGATTCTTTTACTGGTTATCGGGCTGTTAGGTTATTAATGACTGTGTCGAGCCGAGACATTAGCCGTGTGAGCAGCACTCGCATCCGTCTTGTTAGTCTCTTTAGTCTTGTGTTTGCTTTTTGCAGCGTTGTACGTAGCTGCTTGTTGATTGGGGCTGGCTTGATTCCATCTCTGTTCGCGAGATTGTTGGTTTTCCTGATGGACTGCTTCATCGGCGTAAGTATTTGCTGGGGTTCTCGAGGCTGCCGCCGCATCACGCTCCGCTGCTCGGTCACGACGCGCCGATGCATCAGTTACCATCACCATGCCGATGCTGGCAGCAAGCATGAAGGATACCGTTATCTGTACTGATTTCATGGAATTTTCCTCGTCATTGGAATTGGTGATACCACGTTTGACAATGATACTGTATATGGTGCCAATATTGAACGAAGCGGATCTGGGTTATAGCTCTGCGAGCATTGATAAAGTCGCCGGATTAGCCCTCGACTGCTGCCTCCACTTTGCATAGAGTGATGAGCAGCATGCCCATGAGCTCGTAGAATCGCTTCAATCTCTCGAAATCATCGACAGCGCCCGGCACTCTCAATGAAAGGACGTGGGGTTGACCAGCCACAACTTTTGGAGACAATTTTGACTCCATCTTGTCGGAATGCGTCCAAATTTGGACGCTTGGTTCGTCGATGATGTAGGCGCGAATTTGATCGACTGAGAACAAGTCTCTAACTTTACTTACGTCATTGCCCTTGACGATAAATAGCGGATCGAAGTTCTTGTCTCCGATGATTATGTCTTGCATGCCAAGAAGCTTGCTTATATCATCGATTTTCTTCTGTGGATGGATGGCGAACTTAAAGTCACCTCTTGGTGCATAATTGACCTCGATGCTCGTATGGCCGCCGTTGGTTCCCTTCATGCCCGGATCCATCGTGTAAATGAGAGCCCAGGGAGTCTTCGTGATGGGCACGATCATGCTCATGCCCGCCGAACTTGATTCGGGATTCGGGTCATCGACTGTGGCGCCGAATTCTTCGGCGAACTCTTTCCAGACGTACTTCCATCCGTACATTCGCGTATGCAGTTTGACTTTATCCATAATCTTCATCACCCGGGGCACTTTTCAACTCCTTTTATATATCAGTTACGCGATGAAAAAATATAGGCAGATGCTCTAATAATCCAAATTGCAGCTGTGCGATGATCGCCTCTAGCTGAAGGATATCGCGCCATTGACAAGCCAGAATGCAGTTTCAATTAAAACGGGCCCGCGTGGACTGCCGATTATAGTCATCAATACGCTATGCCTATTCACCATTTGTTATTCGCCATTGCTGCGCTATTTGTTGTACTCGCCGTGGGTGGATGAGCAATTCCCCACCTTTTATCTAATTGCTATCTATCTCTGGGGAATCACCTTGGCACTTAGCCTGTGTTCAGCAGTCGGCAGTCTCTTTGCTTGTATGCTCCCAAAACTTAGGGGAAAGGCTCTGGTTTGGTTAGTAGGCAGCTTTGCTGTAATTTGTTCATACCTGATCACATCGGTGCTCAGTCTGTACGTAGAAGAGTATGCTTGGGAGAGGGCCGCGAACAGAGGCCAGATTTTGATCGATGCAATTGACCATTACATCGTCAGTTCCTGCTGTCCCCCAAAATCGCTGAATGATTTGGTGCCTTCCTATCTAAGCGACATACCGACCACCGGAATGAGTGCATTTCCAAACTACCATTACCAGGCTAATCCAAGGACTCAAGGTGACAAGGTGCCATGGGAGATAAGGATCAATCTTTCTTGGCCAATCAAAGGCTCGAGCCGCTACTTGTATTACTGGCCAACACAAGTCTACCCAAAGGATAACAAAGGGCAGTTGCGAGGCACGGCCATAAAGCGATGGATTTTTACTGAAGACGGAATCTGAAATGGTCGTGCCTGGAACTAACGCATGCCTGTGAGCGCTCTAATTATCTGGGAATTGACCTGGAAACCAGTTGGCTGAATCTTCCAATCGCCTTTAAAGGGATTGTTCAATAGAACAACCAGACCAAGATTAGCCCCCAGCGCCGTGGCTACGAAACAAATCAGGAAGCAATGCAAAACGAACGAACCGCGTTTGACATAGAGATAGGCGAATATAAGCACAATTAGAGCGCACATAAAAAGAACCGGCATAAGTTTTCCATTTCTGTTGCCCTGCAACCAGAGAAGTCTGTGGCGACGGTAGTCACCCACTGTCTGCACGGCCGACAGCATAGAGCTGTGGAGATTGGTCTCGCCATTTGTAGCGGGCTTGAACGTTACGACCGTCCTTAAAAGTTTGAGATAAACTGCGTAGGTTTGTGGACTGACTCGACCAACCTCCATTTCGGGCCATTCAACGTTGGCTACTTGATCGCAATAATCCAAGCACTGACGCAGAATTTCCCGCTGCTTATCGGCTGGCAGCCCGAATGATAATCGGCCTACTTCGGCCACACTGGTGGCTTCCGCTTCTACATCTCCTTCCAATGTCTGGTAACTGTTGAGTGACGCTGCAACGAGCAAGCCGAGCAAAATGGAAACTAGGGTACCGACGATATTGAGCGTGGCGTCAAGAAAAGGCTGATGCTTTTCCAAGTCTATCGGCTTGACCAGCCGGTGCGCGATCATCATTCCACCTAGCGCAAGCAATGCTGACCCAGCACTCCATATGTAAATTGTTGGGATCGAATGCATACCAGCCCTCGCCGAGGTGAAAACTTTTGCCCAGAATAGAAATTCTACATTCCTCGCCGTCGAATTGTCTTTCTTTGCCAAGAGGTCTTTCCGTTCGCTGTCCGAGTTTTCAGGCAGAAACGTGAGCCGTGATATACTCTGCACGCTTTTACTGATGGCTCGGACAATGTCATGTGGTGGCAATATTTTTGCCTGGTGACGCTGGCCGATAACATGAGCGTCGGTTCGAATTGGACAAAGAGCTACTGGAGATCAGTTCTATGAACTCGACTATGAGAAGAAATCTTTGTATCCAGACGGCTCTCTTGTCTTTGATGTTTCTTGGTGCGTTTCAATGTTCTGTCTACGCTTCCGAATCGAAAGAGCGTGCAGCGACGGATGAGACGAAAGAAGAAGAAGCGCTGCGCATTGGCACAGATGCCTACATTTTCGGTTATCCACTGGTGACGATGGAAATGACCAGGCGGGTACTGACGAACGTGGAGAAGCCGGAAGGTAATTATGCGCCGATGGGCCAATTCGCGCATTTGAGAAATTATCCAGATCCTTCTGACAAAGCAGTAACCACACCCAACGCTGACACTCTATACTCGTTTGCTTGGTTGGATCTTTCCAAGGAACCTTATGTTCTGACGATACCGGATTCTAATGGGCGTTATTACTTAATGCCCATGCTAGATGGTTGGACAACGGTCTTTGCCAATCCCGGCACGAGGGCGACTGGTACAGGATCTCAAAGATATGTAATTACCGGACCGCGCTGGACAAAGAACATTCCAGGTGATTTTACTCAATGCAAGTCGGCGACCAATATGGTCTGGCTGATCGGGCGCACGTATTGCAATGGCAGTCCAGAGGACTTTAACAAAGTGCACGCGTTTCAAGATCAATTTTCTCTTGTACCACTGAGCGTTTACGGCAAGGAGTACAGTCCGCCGGCTGGCAAAACGAACCCAGACGTAGACATGAAAACTGCTGTGCGAGACCAGGTAAATCACCTGGACGCACTCACTTACTTCGAGCTTCTGGCAGATTTGATGATTGATAATCCTCCCACGAAAGCCGATTCGCCATTCGTATCGAAAATGGCCAAAATTGGCATTGTGCCTGGGAAGGAATTCGATCCCGAGCGACTGAGCCCTGCAACCAAAAAGGCACTCGAAGGTGTTCCCAAAGTGGCGCAGGAAAAGATCATGGCTGACAAAGCCAATGCTGGAAAAATTACAAACGGCTGGAATTTCATCAAGAAAACTGGAACCTACGGTACCGATTATCTGGAGCGAGCTTTCGTAACAGCTGTGGGATTGGGCGCCAATCGACCGGAAGATGCCGTTTATCCGGGCGCGGACGTTGATGCCGACGGCAAACCGTTAGATGGTACCAAGAAGTACACGTTGCACTTTGAAAAGGATCAGATTCCTCCAGTTGAAGCTTTCTGGTCGATAACCATGTACGACGATAACTATTTCTTTGTACCGAACGCTCTCAATCGATACGATCTCGCTTCGCGTTCACCGCTCAAATATAACGCTGATGGATCGCTCGACCTTTACTTTCAAAATAAATGGCCGGGCAGAGATAAGCAAGCCAACTGGCTCCAGACGCCGGATGGCAAATTCAATTTGATCTTACGGATGTATTGGCCGAAGCTCGAAGTAATAGAAGCTAAATATAACGTTCCGCCAGTACGATGCGTGGAATGAGTGAGTTTGTCCTGGTAACACAAAGTGAATCGGAATAGTCAGGAAAAAAATTATTCAAAGGCTGCTTCTAGAAGCGCGCTGGTGCTGGCCGCTTTCCTGCTGGTCTATTCAGTCGACATGCATGCAGCTTGTTCTTTTTCTCTATTCAATCGGACGCATCGAGACTGCCAGTCCCGTTTGCCCGTGTTCTCTCAGAGCGATCTGCATTCTGATGTGGCTTCCCCTGAAGCAGTGGAACTCGCTCGGCATCTTGAGCTCATCCCGCTGTTTCAGAGGCTTGAAGAGTTGCGGGATAAAGTGCAACCCCCGGGCCGCCAGTCATCGAACACGGAGTTGCGCGAAGAATTCAGAGACATAAAAGAGGAAATTACCGAAAAAATTGTCCAAACTCGTTTAGAAGTGGATTTCGTTCAAGCCGAGCTGGCGGTTGAACTAGCAGCACATAACGAACTCTTGAACACATACTCCAGAGCTCGTGATGACGCCGTCAATCGAACCAACATATGGGCCTTTCGCACCAACGGTGCGCTGTGGGCGGTAGCCGAAGGGCTTGATATTCCGACCTATAAGAAACCTCGTTACTCGATCCCTTCAGGTTCAATTGGAATCATCGCTGGTATTGTGCCCAGTGTATTTTCAGCGTTTGCCGTCAGAGAATCATCTGGATTCGGATACGAACGGGAACCTTATCCGAACATGCTGACGCAGTTGTTCGATTATCCGCGCCTGACCAGGACTGATATTCCAGCGAGCGTGCTGACCTATCTGCACGCAAAACCTGCGTATGCGGAGCATGGAGAATCGCGTGCGGACTGGCTGGTCAATCGTTGGGTAGACGACAAGAACTTATCTGTTTTCAATGACAGAAAGTCGCGCAGCCAGAAAGATGCAATTACAGGCATGGTCCAAAGCCATCTGACTATTCAGCTCGTATCAGATCGCCTCACGATGCTTCAGCAGTTAAGCGCCATGATCAATCAGATAAATCGACCGCTACTTGAGTTGATGATGGTCGTTCGCGGTACCAAGCATCTTCCGCCGGCAAACTAATTGCAACCTCACATGGCTCGGATTATTTTTTCGATGTCATCAATGTGAGCGAGGCGATCTTCGATCAGTTGTGCCGGGAGGCTGTGCTTTTTGCGCAGATGGTTTTCGTATGCCAAGCTCGCCAGATACCACGCGGCGGTTCCGACGGTGGCGAGACTAGAACCAGTACAACCAACGATCGCGCCGCGGTAATCTAAGGCGAGTTGTTTTCTGGGGCGAAATGTGTATCTGTAATAGCCCGTCGTTCCCAGGATACCCTGAGTGAGCAAAGTGCCACCAATGATCGGACCGAGCAAGTTCGATTCGACCGCGACCTTTTCCAGGTGACGCATGGTGGTTGACTCGTTGATAATTTGTTTTCTGAAGAGAGCTCCGGATTCGGAGTAAAGGGCAAATCGATCCACTGCTGGTAGCGACGGCACTAAGCTGCCTTCTGCTTGAACCTTGTCTGTTAACTGTCTGCGCGCAGTAGCGAGCACGGACGTGTCGAACTTCGGTTCCCCGCCCACCCTATCCAAAAACGAATAATAACTATGCTTATGGACCAGACCACCGACTAGTGTGCTTACAAGCGGGCTAGCCATGATCATCGCTCCCGTCACCATAAACAATATATTTGTAGGGCCGTTGAATTTCGGCGTGTTCACTCCTTTATATGCGAGTCCGGCTGCAGTGGAAGCGACAGCATTTGTAGCCGCATTGAGAAGGAAGAAGGTGTTGATGAAAGCAGTATAGCCTTTAGAATCCGCGTTGAATGTGGCAAACTCATTGATGAATGATTTACGCAGTTCAGCCAAGACCTTTCCTTCGAGTACCGCTCGGGAGTAGCCTGGATGATCCGGATGCGATTGAACAAGCGCATCTCGCTTGGCTAGCAATTGATCGATCTGTTGCAACTTGTCGCACACATAGCTTTTCGCCGACGCGGGATCAAATCCTTCTTGCCTGTGTTTGAGAGCCAGGAGGCCATTCAAACCAAGCTCAAGACAGGAATCTGACCCAGCGATGATCGAGCCAGTCATGATTGTTGCCAAAGCGCCATGCAAGGCCGGCTTTGAAATTTTCAGCGGCCGTCTTCTGCCGACAGCAAACTGTTTGATTGCGACGGTCTGAAAGGCCAGCCCGCAAGCGGCCCCCGTTTCCTGGGCAAGGAAGAATCGCAAGCGTCGATATTTTGGTTGCGCTGCGCTCTTAAGACGATAATTGAGGCTGAATCGTTCCAGATCAATACTGGCAAGTAGAATTTGCTTGGTGAGTTCAGTGTACTGCTGCGTGAAATCAGCACCATATACGTCCACACTTGGTGGCGTATCGACCGCTCGCGCGCAGAGCGGCATCGTTGCCTGCATGATAATTGCCAACAGACAAACCAGGGACCATAATCGGACAGAACCTGTATTGAGCTGCACTAGAACTTCGTAGTATTGAATTCGTACTGCATTCCCAATTGGTCAGTTCGCGCTGTTCCCATATAGCCTATCTTGTCGTTTGAAATGGAATAGTCTCCGGACATGGTCTTTTTCACTGTGGTGACGCTATCATCCGGACGATAGATTTTGTATTGACTGTCCGATTCTTTCACCATTTTGCCGCGTACCCCGTTCGGATAAGCGACTATGAACGTGTTCCGATTAATCGGCGCGATGATTGTACCGTCAAGAAAACTTCCGACAATCTTGCCGCTATTGTCCGGGTACTTGATTAGAGATCCCAGACTTCCGTCGATAAATCTAACTTCCAACGCCGTGTAGGGCTTATTCGTTGGCGGGCCCTGATCGTAGGGATCAATGTCCCTTGCTGAGAATACGAAGACCGCATCCTTCATCATATTGCTGGCATTGGAGCCCAGTTCGGAGGCAACTCCTTTGGCAACCAGTTTAACCGGTCCATTTTTCTTTTTTTCTACTGGTTCCATAGAGCGGGCAGCCATGCAGGTTTTTACAGGATCATTTAAGTCCGGCCCCTCAACTCTACCTTGTTTGATCTGGCTTTGACCGTCTTGCTCATCTGCCTTTGAGGCTGTTGGGCTGAGCAAGAGCACAACTGAAAGCATGGCGGAAAGCCCTACGATACTTCTGTTTTTGAGGATTGTATTCAATTGCCTTCTCCTTGTGCGTATACAGATAGCGTGCAACGGCATGAAGCCAAGAGCGAATTTTTCAATTTGGAGTCTTTTGATCCACGTGGGTGTATTCTTCGAAAGCCGCTAACATTTTGGAACGGAACTTTTCCAGGTTGCTGATTTTTGTTCGTGTTGGTGTAGCCTGTTCCGAATCCGGTTTGAGTGTAGAGGCCCGCTCGTAAAGCGCCTTCAGCTCGCGCTCGATAGCCTCGTCCACCAGGTCACAGGCATCTGAGATGGCCGAATCGCTGCCGGCGGGTTTGGCACTGCCAGCGGTGGCGGGCGCAGGTGTCTGTGGAGGGGCGGTATAGCCAACTGCCAAATTTTCTCCCAATTTTGGTTTTTCGGTAGTATTGGCAAACAACTCGTTCTCAGACATAACGCCACTGGCGACGCGGATCAGATCGCCTAAAAGCTCCTTGGCCAGGTATGGCATTGCCTCAGGCGGTGCCGGTTGACCGCCAATGGTCCAGCCTGTGCGTCCATTAACATTACCTTTCACTACCTCTATAAAGGGAGGATAGTCCCGATCGTTCAACTGTCCGGCCGTGAACGCAAGCAAGAGGGCGGATGGCAATAAATAGATAGAGATTTTTCCTTCCCGTCCCAACACGGCAAGGGCCCACTGACTGGTTGTTAAGCGCCCACGGTAGACTCTCGCTCGACCAAAGGTTCCAGGAGCGGCCGGGCCCTCAAATGTTTCTGGCTGCTCGAGAGTCACGAGCAGATTGCTGTTGATTGCTGTTTTGTTGAATTCGAAGGTCAGATCTCTGAACTGTTGAAACAACTGGTCCACCCAGGCTGCCATGTCATCAAACGTTGTAGATCCACTCGAGGTAGTTGCCTGCGGCAGTTTTGGTTGCGTAGCACTTGCTTCGGTAGCAAGCGTGCTGAGCCATCGCCCGGTTTCTAGACTCCTTCGCGACTTGAGTGCCCCCAACACGACGTGAGAAGCGTCGGTTAAACCGAACTCCGGCGATATCTCTTGCATCATGGATACCACTTCGTCAGAAAGCCCTTCTTCTGCAGGGGTCTGCTGCTTGGTATTTAGAGAGAACTTACCTGACTTCCACACATCTCCAAATCGTCCCATGACTATTTCTCAACCCCCTGTACGAAGTGTATGTCAGCCCTTGCGCTTGTGAAATTAGGGTGCAAATTCAGGGCTAAACCTAAGAATAGCAGAGCTGGTTCGCAAACTTATCTAGTGCCGGCTTTTCATAATTGATGTGCTTGACATGCACAACAAGCGCGGGAGCCTTTGTGCCTATGGTAATTCATCGATGTTGAGATCGATCAGCTAAACCAATAAAGCGTCCGCAGATTTTTCAACGTTCTAAGGACCTTGCCTCGGCAAAGAGGCTCTTTGCTTTTTCATCCTGGTGCATTTGATGGTAGTAGTCTGCATAGGCATTTAAGCAATCTACCGTTAGCTGCTTGTCTGGCTGCTTTTTGCTCATTGATGCCGCTTCATCCAACTCTACTCTAGCTCTTGCGTAGTCGGATTGATCCTTATCGAAAATGCCCAGCTTGAGCAATGCTTGAATCGTTTCGTGTTCGTTTTTACTCTTTCGGCATAGCACAAGCGCTTCGATAAGTTGAGATCTGATTTCCAGGGTGTTTTGTTGTCTGAACAAGCAGTCGGCTAATTGCCAGTTAAGTTTGGCGCTCATTTCGTCGTCCTGGATATTGAGATCCTTGAAAACACGTTTACACTTGCGAATTAGCGATTCTTGTTGGGAGTACTTCCCAATCGAAGCCAGATCTTCGCTCGTTCTCAACACCTTTTCCATACTCGCTTCGATATTGACGGCCTCAATCCCTTTGTCAAGCGAATCCTTTTTCTCGCTCAGACCATTGAGATAATCCATCGTCTTGGCGTACTCGGTCTGGATTCGATCGGCTTTCAAGGCGGAAATGCGGGCGTTGACTTTCTGGAGCTGGCCAAATTGTCTTGAATCCCTGAGCACCCTGCACTCCAGCGAAAGCGTCGCCAATAGCCGGGAATGATTATCGCCAAAAGTTTCCGCCAACGACTTGGCGTAGGCAAGTGTCTTAGAGGCAAGCTCATAGTGCTTGTTGTTGGCGCAAGATTCAGCAAAGGAAGTGGTGACTTGCCAGATCATCTTGTTCAATGGGGTACCGGCATCTTCGGCAGGACCGGACCAGAGGGAAATGAAAGCAAAGAAGGTGATCAATATGCCACCGCTTATGACCGAGAACCAGGTCAGCGCTTTGGAGTCGGTTTTGACATTGATTGTGATTGGTCTTACTCTCAAGCTGCCCAGGGAACTGGTCAACTGTTTAGTGGTCTGACCCATAGAGGCTGGATCCGGGCAGGCTGGAGCGACAATGCGCGTGAGCGCATCCCTTACATCACCGACGGTCTGGAAACGCTGGTCTGGATCTTTAGCCAGACATTTGAATACCAATTCCTCAACCGGCTGAGGAACTACCCGGTGAGGAGCCACCTCTTTGAACGGCTTTGGTTGTTCACCAACGTGTTTGTTGAGGGCTTCTAAGAAGCTGTCGGCGATGACGACCTGCACTCCGGTGAGGACTTCGTACATGAGACACCCGAGGGCATAAATGTCGGAGCGTCCATCAAGCTTCTTGCCAAGGCACTGTTCCGGACTCATATAAAGAGGACTGCCAAAGATCTCGCCTGTTTGAGTCAAACGCAATGCTTGCTGATCTGATTTTGGCAATAACTTAGCCACACCAAAATCAAGGATTTTTACTAGATCCGTACCGTCCTCTTGCGGTATCAAAGCAATGTTTGGCGGTTTCAAGTCTCTGTGGATTATCCCCTTTTTGTGGGCGCTCTCCAGACCGTCGCAAATCTGCTTGAAGATGTTAATTGCTCTTTCCACAGGGATATAGACGCCCCTTTCGAGTAAATCCTCAAGAGTCGTCCCTTCCAGGCAGTCCATGACAAAAAATGCTTGACCCTGGCTGCAACCGAAGTCGTAAACCGTCACCACGTTAGGATGTGTCAGCGAAGCGGCGGCCTTCGATTCTTGTTGAAAGCGTTCCAATGCCACAGGATCATTGATCAGATCGGGGTGAAGCACTTTTATCGCCACGATCCGGTCCATATGTTTGTGTCTGGCTTTGTAGACAATGCTCATGCCGCCATAGCCGAGCAAGGAGGTAATCTCGTAACGGTCGGCGAAGGTGGAACCAATTGGCGGATAGCCTTGCAAGGCTATCAGAGCCGTCCCGTCTTCCGGGCAATTAGCCAGCCTGTCGGCGTAAACTCGATTGCACTGCCGGCAAATTTTCGGAACGATTGTCGCTTCCTGTGTCACGGTTTTCAGTTTCTTTCGATATCGGAGGTGCTTAAGCCTTCTTAGAACAGACTACCCGCAGTGCGTGCCTTTATAACATGGGCCTTATCTTGATTAAACACTTGTACAATCACCAATCTTACCCCTTCTTGTGGTTAAACCAAGTAAGATTCGACGATTTTGACAACTAGGAGCGTCTGATCGATCTGCGCACGGCTCGATGCTAAGAGGAGTGTGACCGAGATTCTCCAGAACGTGACAGACGGTACCGCATACGATGGCACCGATCGCGTCGCTCTACATCGAACCGACTGACCGATTTTGACGAATTGTGAAACACGTTTGAAAGGTAGTGTAGTCCGTCACTGCAACTGATGAATGGCTTGTCAGAATTGTCCTGGTACTAATACAATGCTAAAGGGTGCGTTGAAGTTCTCGTCCAAACTATTCAATAAAAGATGCCTGTAAGGCACTGATGGAAAAGC
>PSRH01000182.1 GCA_003175915.1 Candidatus Melainabacteria bacterium
AAAAACTAATTTAGGGCGCTTTGCGGCGCCGGTACGTGATTATAGAGCATTTGAGCGAAGAGCTACACAAAGCGGGGGATGGATTTGCCCACTTGCAGTGACAATTATCCCTCATTGGAACGATGACTAGCCGCTTAACGAACCGATATGCTGAACATCGAGTCCATTCGCTTGTGAAAAACGGTAACCCGATGGTTCTTAGCCAAAAGCTCGATACGGTAGAGTTTGCTCCCATTGGCATTTGGAAGCTAGATCTGGCTCTAAATGTTGTGGAAGCCAACCGGGCGGCTGGCCATCAGCTTGGCTTGCCCAGTGAAGATCTAATTGGTAGGAATATCCTGGAGCTTGTGCCGGCTCTTCCTAAAGAAATGTTTTTGCGTACGCTCGAGAAGGGCGAATCAATTGCCTGCAAGCAAATTCGCGTCAAGAAATCGGGTGACTTAAACCAGGTGCCCAGCTACTGGGAGACCTGGCTCTTGCAGCTGAAGTCGAACAATGACAAGGTGAGCGGCCTGGTCTTAAGCACGGTCGAAGTAACTGAGCGGGAGTTGCTCAAGCAGCAGCGTGAGGATTTCATTGCGGCCATTTCTCACAATCTCAAAAGTCCCCTGATTGGCGCCGATATGATTCTCGATTCACTGATGCGGCGCGCCCAGGGGCCATTGACCGGTGAACAAATGGAAAGTCTCATACTTCTCAAAAATAGCAATCTTGAGCTACTGGAAATGGTGCAGGAGTTAATAGAGGTTTATCGTTATGAGACTAAATCGGCCAATCTCAATTTCGAGCGCTTGCATCTTGCTCATTTGATTAACGCTTGTTTGAAGAGCTATGAGGAGGCTGCCTCGGCCGCTCAGGTAAGGCTGATCGCCAAGGTGCAGCCGGAGGCTTATCTTGTGGCCGATCGCAAAGCTCTCAAGAAGCTTCTCAATAATTTATTGGACAATGCCTTGCGGTATACGCCTGCCGGCGGCAGTATTACCGTGGAAGGGCAGGCAATTGGCAACCAGATCGCTATTAAAGTGGTTGATACCGGATGTGGTATCGACCTGGACGACCCGGAAGTGCTCTTTCAGCGATTCTGGCAGGGTGAAGCAGGAAAGAATTATACGGCCGTCACCGGTCTGGGCCTCTATCTCTGCCGCCAGATTGTCACCGCTCACAATGGCAGAATTAGCCTCAAAAGCAGACCTAAAAAGGGCACTACATTCAGTATCATGTTACCTAGGGAGCCTTTGCCCGGGGCTGGGAAGAAATCCTGAGCACGGCAATCCCTCTGGACTGAAGGCGCAAGCGCTAGAACTTCATGCCGAGGGCGGCGGCTCGCGCCGATCGAGAAATTTTTGGAGAATGATGGCGGCAGCCTGCATGTCAACCAATTCCTTGTTGTGACCGGTCTTAACGTTTTGCACGGTCAGAGTGCGGATGGCCGAGATTGTGGAAAGGCGCTCGTCTTCGTAGACAATCGGCAAGCCGGTCGCCCGGGCAAGTTTGCGGCCGAAAGAGCGGGTTTTCTCGGCCTGGGCACCGGCAGTGCCGTCCATATTCAAGGGCAGTCCAAGTACGATCTGAACTGCCCCGTGTCTTTCCGCTATTTTAGCCACGGCCTCGATGTCAGTTTGAGTGTTAACGCGCTTGAGCGTTTCCAAGCCGGCGGCCGTGATGCCAAGTGGGTCTGAGATGGCGATGCCAATTCTTTTATCGCCAACATCAAGCCCGAGAATCCTTGGTTTCGCGCTCATAGCCCAAATACTTTGCTAGTAAGTCTTATCGTAGTGAAGGCAAATCTGCCAAGAATAATAAAGAAAAGGACTGTAGAATTAGTATCCATGAAGCTTTATTTATTGCGCCACGGAATAGCTGTCGATCGAATTGGCGGGGCTATCCGCAGTGACTTTGATCGGCCCCTGACGGAAGAGGGCAGAAAAGAGCTCCGCAGTGTGGGCGAGGCCTTGAAGCGCCTGAATGTCAGGTTAGACGTGGTGATTTCAAGTCCACTCTTACGGGCTCGCCAGACAGGCGAAATCATTGCTGAAGTTTACGGCATGGACAAACCACTTGAGATTACCGAGGCTCTTGCTCCTGGTGGTGCCGCCAGTGATGTCTACAAGGTGCTGCGCAAATTTTCTTCCGCCAACGAAGTTGTCCTGGTCGGGCACGAACCGGATATCGGCAGACTGGCGGCCACCCTGCTTTGGGCCGGAACAGAATTTGATATGCCTTTCAAGAAGGCAGGCATCTGCCGCATTGATGTTGCTGATCTGCCGCCCAGCTATCCTGGCAGGCTTAAATGGTTCATCACTCCCAAAATCATGACCAATTTTAAATAGTCGGCCAGGCTGGGATTTACTGGTAGCGCACACCGTTCAAGTCAATCCAACCTGATTCATGCCTGGGGGTATCGGAGCGGTGTGTCCAGTGAATCAAACCACCCTTGGCGTTCCAGATATATTCGCCATGGATCGTAACTATATCGCCGACGTTAAGCGGTACCCTTGGTGCCATGGCAATGTCGTGGGCAATCAGTACGGTTGTGCCGTTACTCAAACCAATCAAGAACTTTTGATGTGGCAGACCCTGGTCGTCCTCCCTGAGCAATCTCACCACTCTAGCTTCGACCGTGATTATTTGCTTGATCGCGCGCCCGTTTTGGGCTTCGATTGCCTGGCTGTCGTCGCTCTTGAGGCTATTGCCCCGGGCATTAATGGGTACCTGAGCAGCGCCTGAGCAGCCTTGCAGGAAGAGCAGGCAAACAATTAGACAGGCGGATAAATTAGATCTTCGCTTGCTTTTTCTCATTGACCGACCACTCCTTAAGCGAACTCTTGCTCCTTTATGGCAGAAGGCTATGGGCTCGGCGCTAAGAGCCTCTCAAGATATTGGCCAGAAATATTGCTGTGGTATATAAAGGCCAAACGCAAGAATCCCGGGAGCAGGAAAAACATATCAGGCGCAAAGCTTTCTCACAACATTAGTAAAGCCGGCCATTAAGAGAGTGGAAATGGGCCATGAATGAGACAATTCTGCGACAATGCAAGCAGTGAAAGACAAGTGAGAGGCGATTGAAAGAGGAGTAATTCTTAGGTATCTATGCATTCTTCCATATACCTTACTGGTAGCACCATTGATGCTCAGGAGGTTGTCGCCCAAGGGCCGGATGCCGATTGGCGTTCTTTAGCCATGACCAAGCTGACGCGCTATGGTCTTAAAGTCGTCAATCCCCTTGAGTTGCCCTGGACCCCTGAACACCCCGGCGCTCAAGACCTGAACGAGGGGCTCAATATTAAGGTGCAGCGCTCGCTTGAGCTAATCGACCAGTGTGATGCAGTTCTGGCCAATCTCAATCGCTCCAGTTACGGCACGGCCATGGAGATCTTCTATGCCTTCAGGCGAGGCAAAGTGGTCACCGTGGTTGGCCCATCTCCTTTCAGTCCCTGGGTGCTTTCCCATTCGCAGGCGCGCTTTGGCGACATTCAGTTGGCCTTGAACTACATCATCGAAGAGCAGGTGCAACCTTCAGTTTTGCCCTCAGCGCTCCAGTACGAGGCGCTTTTGGCGGAACGCTATGAACAATTGCCGCCTTCCGGCGAGCCGGATTACAAATTTATCGGCGGTGACCTGCCCGTGCTCATTTTGGCACCACACGCGACGGCCTATTGGCGGGAAGGCGAATTCCAGGAGGCGGACGCTTACACGGGTGCCATGGCTCATCTCGTCAACCGCCTTTGTGCTTGCCACTCGCTTCTTACCAGTTACTGCTGCGTGGCTGATCCTTGCTGGTATCTGGAAACGCCGTTCAGGCGTGCCTTCGCCGACATTGTAAAAAGCGGCCAAGTAGGTCTGGTCCTGGTTTTGCTCGGCTCGCTCTGGCAAGAATCGCCTGGGCTTAAGCTTTACGCTGAAGCGCAAGGGGAAGAATATGCTCAACGCTTAAAGGGTGCTTTGACCAAGCTGGAGCCTGTTTCGCTGGAAGCGCTGGACGACCGGCTGGGTGTCCTGCCCCGCTTTGCCGAGGAAGAACTGGCAGTGCCAACAGTTGTGCTTAGGATGCACAAGCGTTATCGCATGCCTCGTCTCCAGCCCAAACCCTTTGTCCAGCTGCACGAGGCGCTCAGAGATTTTGTCATTGAAGTTGGGACGGAACTGCTGCGGAGCAAGAGCTAGAAATGGCGGGGGAAGCATTAGTGCTGGTCACTTGCGGCGGCAACGAAGCGGGCGAGATTGCCAGGAGTCTTGTTGAGGAACGTCTCGCCGCCTGTGTTTCCGTTCTACCCAGGGTGACTTCCACCTACCGCTTTCGAGGAGAAGTGCATAAGGATGAGGAAAGTTTGCTTTTGATCAAGACGAACAAAAGCCATTGGCCGAGCCTGAAGGCACGCGTACTGGAACTGAATAGCTATGAAGTGCCGGAAATCATTTTATTGCCAATCGAAGCAGGGCATGGCCCTTATTTGGATTGGCTCAATCAAGAGTTGAATGCGGAGGTGAAAAATTGAGTCGAAAAGAGACTTTGGTGGATGTTTTTTGGGAGCGCGTTAACAACACTCCCGAACGTCCGGCGATCATGCATAAAGTGGGCGAGCAGTTTCGCCCGGTGATCTGGCGCGAACACGGACGAGTGGTGGAGCTGGTTTGCGGCGGTCTCTTGAATCTCGGGCTTATGAGTGGCGAGCAGGTGGCGATCATGTGCCAGACCAAGCCGGAGTGGACCTGGTCCGATCTGGCTATTCTTTCCTGTGGGGCTGCTTCGGTTCCTGTTTATCCGACGCTGGCTACCAACGAAGTGCAGTACCTCCTCAATAACAGCGATTCGGTTGGCATCTTCGTCGAAAATCTCAATCAATTGAATAAAGTTTTGGCGATCAGCAATTTACCTCAAAAGTTGCGGTTTATCGTGGTTTGCGATGGTGTGCCGGCCAAGAAAGACGAGCGGATTCGCGTCATTACCTGGCAGGATCTCTTGAAAGACGGCGAGGTGTATCTCTTGGCCCATCCCAAGGATTTGCCTGCCCGCATTGAGGGAGTGAAGCCCGAGCAATTGGCTTCGATCGTTTATACATCCGGCACCACCGGTGTTCCCAAGGGAGCTATGTTATTGCATTCGACCTTCTATTCGGTTTGCCGCGCTGTTAGCGAAACGGTCGGATTCAAAACCGATGACGTCAGCCTTTCCTTTTTGCCTTTGTCGCATGTTTATGAGCGAGTTGGTGGACAATTCTTTGCCATCTATGAAGGTTTGACCATGGCTTATGCCGAGTCCATGGAAAAGGTGCCGCAAAATATGATGGAAGTCAGGCCGACAGTCTTAAACGGCGTGCCCAGGTTTTATGAGAAGGCGTATCAGCGCATTCAAGCGGAAATTCGCAAAATGCCTAAGCCGCAGCAGTACTTGATCCGCTGGGCTCTGGCCTTAGGAAGGCGGGCGGCCAAACTAAAGAAGGATATGCAGTCGTCGCATGATGGATCAGCACTGGCGGAGCATTTTTACCGGGCCGAACTGAGAGTAGCGGACCGCATCGTTTTCTCGAAAATCCGACGCCGTTTCGGTGGGCGCTTGCGGGTCATGGTATCGGGGGCGGCGCCATTGGCCTCGGAAGTACAGGGCTTCTTTGACACGATCGGCTTGCCGATCGTCGAGGGTTACGGCCTGACGGAAACGGCTGCACCAGCCTGTTGTAACGTGCCTGACAACAACAAGCCGGGTACGGTGGGCAAGCCCTTGCCGGGTGTTCAAGTGAAAATTGCCGAGGACGGCGAGATTATGATCAAGGGTGCCAGCGTCTTTGCCGGTTATTACAAGAATGAAGAAGCGACTCGCCAGGCCTTTCTGGATGGCTGGTTTTTGACTGGTGATATCGGTGAACTAGATGGGGAAGGTCGTCTGATCATCAAAGATCGAAAAAAGGACATCATCATTACTGCTGGTGGCAAACACGTGGCGCCGCAGCGGATTGAAAATATGTTCAAAGGCGATAGCCTGGTCAGCCAGATTCTTGTTTACGGCGACAGACGCAAATTTATCAGTGCCCTTATAACCTTAAACCGTGATGCCGTGTTTGAATTTGCCAAAGCCAATGGCATTGCCGGTGACAACTATGGCGAGCTGATCCAAGATGCACGGCTGGTGGAAGCCGTAGAGAAGGCAGTCAATGAAAGAAATGTGGAGCTGGCTACTTTTGAACGAGTGAAGAAATTCAAGATTCTCGAAAACGACTTCAGTATCGAGGCCGATGAATTGACGCCGACGCTCAAAATTAAACGCAAGGTAGTTACCGAGCACTACAAGACAATCCTGGACAGCTTCTACGATGTCGAGGACCTTGAGTTACAGGGGCTGTCGGATGAGGATTTGAAGCTTTCAGGCCTGAAAGCTTCCCGTTCCGAAAGCTAGACGGGCTGAGGAAGACGCCGGAAGATAAAAAAGGCTTTACTTTCACTTGGCAGCTGCTTACAATATTGGCGAATACAGGTCGATCTCTTCCTAGGTTCATGTTGTTGTCTTTTCTACTCGACCTTTCCAACTTCCGGGCGTTGCTTCTTTCTTTGAGTGAGGCCTAATCAATGCTTGAATCGTTTGGTCGCGGCTTGAAAATGATTGGCGCCAGTATTCGTATGGGCTGGCGAGATAAACGGCTTCTCTGGCCGTCGTTTTTCAGCGTTATCGCTAACTTCTTCTTCGGTACGCTTCTGCTTGTCCAGGGGATCGGCTTTTTCCAGAGTAACCCCGGGGCTTCAGCGGCTCCCCAGCACATCGCCAAACAGTCGCATTTGCTTTTAAGACACATTCAATCCGGGAATTGGGCCCAGGCAGGCGGCTTAAACGGTGCCTTCGACCAAGGCGGCTTTGGCAGCCAGATATTCAGCGGTAACAACGAATGTGCCTGGATTGCCTTCTTGATTGTCGCCCTCTGGTGGTTGACCAATCGATTTCTCGAGGGAGTGACCACCGCCCTTGTCTATAGTCATTTGACCGAAGGCCCGGGCTCTGGGAAATTCTCCATAGCCTGCCGCGCTGTCTTATCAAGCATGGAAGCGATTTTCTGGTTGGGGGCCGCCACCTTCATTGCTAAGACCATCGCCGGCTGGTTGCGGGGCAAGAAGGGTGCCGGGGTGTTTGGTTTTGGCCTGGGATTTTTGGCCAACTTGGTGCAAGTATTTTGGACGCTTGCCGGTCACTTGATTCTGCCTGCCATTGTCATTGAAGGTGCCACTTTCTGGGGAGCGCTCAAGCGGGCAGACAAAATGGCCTCGGGCAATCTTTTGACGATTGGCTTTGGTGAGGTCGGTGTCGACGCCCTCTTTGCCGGGATCAGCTGGTTGATGGGCGGCTTGGGGGTGACAGCCTTCTACCTGGCCTTCAGTCAGGGCATGCTTTTGACGCCGCTCTTCGGCATCGCCGCCTGTCTCTGGGCACTGAGCGTCATTCTCATTACCGCTATATCGATCTATATCCGCGCCGCTTTTTATACGTGTTTATATGTCTGGGCGATCGAAGCAGAAGCTGTCACCGAGATGGAACGGCGTCACGTGCGCCCGCCAGCTCCATTAGCTGCTGCGCTTGCCTGAAAAGCGGCTATACCTGAAGAAACTAATCAGAACGAACCAATCAAAAAACCTAAAACCGGCTCAGGGCGAGGGTTTCAATAAACCTCGCGGCGGCAAACCACCAGGTAATATTAACTTCATGAACGGCGCTACTCTTGATCATGCTCTCGGCTGAAGAAGGGGCATGGTTGCCCTTCTTATCAATCATTGATGCTGAAAAGCCGCTTCAATTTCGCTATCCGTTCGGTGATCGGGGCATCGTTCACTTTGCCGAAACTGTCTAGTTCCATGCGCTCGAGCCTTTTGAGCACCGAGGTTTCGCTTCTTGGTTGCCCATAAATCTTGGTCTCCAGGCGATTGATGCTCTCGTCAATCTTGGGAAGGGTTTCGTTTTCACTGTGCTGGCGCGGCAGTAGTTTGGCACCACTTTCGATACCGGGATCGTAATAGCTATCAAGCGAGTTGTGGGAGGAAGTGGCTGGCTGAGCCGGTTTGCTTTCATGCGTCTGGGCAAGAGCATTGTCTTTGCTAGCCGGCTGCGCCTCGACAAAGGCGTCGCTAGTTTGCTTGATCACCGGCGGCGGCTCATCCTGATTCTTGGCAGTGTTAGGGGAGTTGATGATGATTACCGTCGATTCGGGAGGCTTTTCTTTTACTTCTGTTGCTTCGCCAATCGCGGCAGTTTCCACCTCTTGCGACTTGCCCTGTCTAGCCATGGCTTGCTGGCAAATGCCTAAGTTATACCTGGCTTTGCGATCGTTTGGACTAAGGTGCAGAGCCGTTTCCCATTGTTCTTTCGCCAGATCGTACTTGCCCTGCTGATAGTAAAAGATGCCCCAATTGTTATGAGCCAACACTATATTGCTCTTGGCGTAGCTGTTGTCCGGGTCAAGCTCAAGGCATTTTTCGTATTCATCAATTGCCTGTTTGAACAAATTACGCGACAGATACGTGTTGCCACGGTTGATGTCGTTTCTTACTTCGGCATAGCTTGCCTCGTCTGCTTGGGCGCCTGGTTGGCCAAGAGCATTAAGGCTTATGACAAGCAAACAAATCTTTGATAGTAGGGGCAATCGTAACACTGGTAAGCTTCTTATTAGGAAGATGGCTCAGGCCTTGGCTACAGGGCCAAGTGATTTTCTCAAGGCATTTCGACAGTTTTGGCACTTAATCGCCCGGCATTCGTCGTTGACTTTCGGTATCTGGAATAGTCAAGAAGAAGTAATTAAATCTTAAACCATTCCAATTGTGGATTCCAATTAGATTTGACCGCTACTATACTCATCTTTGGCGGTGGAAAAGGCATGATGACAATGGGCTTTAGACAGATTAGACATACGGCCGTCGGCCTCGGTTTGCTTTTGGTTTTACCCTCGGTAGCTCAGCCAGATAGCGTCTGGCGGGCTGGAGTATTCTCAAGCGCCGCCCCCAGTAACAATAGCCCGGAGCGAGCCCTTGAGCGGATTTTGAACCAGCCAGCCAGCGATAGCCTGAGGCTGGATGGCGCTAACGGCGACCAATTGAAGCGGGCGCCACAAGCCCAAAAAGACACGATTCACCGCTATAAAAATTCGGGAAGAGTCTTGATTCTTGGCGGTCCTGAAGCATTTTCTATGTAGCGGCCGGCTGGTCACCGCATCTGCTACCATCGGCGCTCCTCATTTCTGACCAGGCAAAAAGCCGGGATTTGCTAGCCTGTTTCAGCGGCCGTGCCGGCTGAGCGGATTTGTTGTGTCTTGCAGCGGGTATTAATAGGCTTGGAAACCTGAGAAGGCATATTTGGCAGACATCTTTGGCAGGCATTGGGGTTCGTCTAAGCCAGGAATTTCGTCAATGAAACGGTCGATCACCGCCAAAATTGCAGTTTTTGCGGCAATAACCTTTATATTGCTGAGCTTCATTGGGGCGATCGCCTACCAGCAAATCCTCAAACAAATCGAGGCCGGTCAAAACCTCTTACGAACCGAGGATGTCCTTACTGAGCTGGAGAAGACTAGCGCTCTTATTAAGGATCTTAAGAAAGAGGATAGCTCGCCTGCCATTGCCGGTAATGCCGACCGGATCAAGCTGCACAACCAGATAACGGCAGCTATCGACAATCACCTTAGTCGACTGAATGAACTGAAGCGGCGGCAAACGAAAGCCGATATGACTTTTCGCCTGGCTAGCGACAAGGTAATTGCAGACGGAGCGATTTTTATTCTGGTTACCATAGTTATGCTCGCCCTGGTGGTTCATTTCGTTCAACATTACGAGCGCGAGCGCAGTAAAACAGAAGCAATCCAGCAGGCCATTGCCCTGAAGTTTTCCGGCATCTTTAATCAAAGCTCGGAAACTATATTCTTGCTTGATCCAGAAGGGAAAATTCTCCAGGCCAACGAAACCGGGCTGCGCCTGGTTGGGGCCAAGCGCGAAGACGTTGTCGGCCTGGCTTACTGGGAAACGAAGTGGTGTCACGGTCCAGCTGGTGAACAAGAGCGCTTGAAACAAGCTGTCGTACAAGCCGGACAGGGAGCGGTAGTTCGCTTCGAGACACAATATAAAACCGCCGATGGCGGATTGGTCGATATCGATTTCTCGCTAAAGCCCTTGAAAGACGAAAAGGGGCAAACCGTCTTTCTCATCGCTGAAGCGCATGAACTGACCGATTTCAAAAAAGCTGAACGTGCCGTCCTGGAAAGCGAAGGTAGGTTGAGAGCTATTTTCGCCAATATGGGGGAAGGTTTGTGTCAGTTGGATGCCGCCGGCAAACTCGTCTATTTGAATCCAGCCGGAGCAAAGATGCTTGGCTACGAAATGCAAGATATCGTCGGCTTGAGCATGCACGACTTGATTCACCCCCATCCTCCCGATATGGGAGGACACGCAGCCGCAGAATGTCCGATTCTAAAATCAATGAAGGACAGCCTGGCCTACCCCAGCCGCGACGATCTTTTCGCTCGCAAGGACGAAAGCCTCTTGCCGGTGAGAATCTTGAGCTCACCTCTTGTGATCGACGGGCAAGTGAAGGGATTGGTTGTCTCCTTCGAAGATATCACGGCTCTCAAACGTGCCGAGCGCCGCTCTACTGCTCAGTACTCCGTTACCCGCGCTCTTGCCCAGTCTGATTCCGTCGAAGAAGCGGCCGCTAAAATCATCGAGTCCATTTGCTTCAATATCGGTTGGGATGTTGGTGCCATGTGGATCTATGACGAGGTCACCAAGCGTCTTCGCTTTGTCCAGATGTGGCATCACAAATCCTTTGAACTTGTCGGTTTTGAAGAAGAATGCCGGCGGCAAGCCCAAGTCGAAGAGCTTACTTCCCACGGAAACGCCTTTAGCGAAAACGCTCCCCTCTGGATAAGCCGCAGCGATCGCGAAAATAATCCTTACTTTCTCAGCGTTGCTGCCAAAAACGGATTGAATACAGCCTTTGCCTTTCCAATTAGAAATGAGGACACTTGCATCGGAGTAATCGAGCTTTATAGTTCGGAATTACAAGAACCGAACATCGAGCTTCTCCACATGCTGGACGCTTTAGGCCGCCAGTTCGGCCAGTTCATCGAACGCAAACGAGTGGAACGGCGCTTGAAAGAGAGCGAAGAACTCTTCAGCCAATTGGCCGACAACATCAAAGAAGTCTTTTGGGTGGCCACTCCCAACCTGGACCGAATGCTCTTCGTCAGTCCTGCCTACGAGGAAGTCTGGGGATTTTCTCAAGAAGAGATTTTGAAAAATCCATCCATCTATCTCAGATCGGTGGTAAAGGATGATCGACAGAAAGTTGCTGATCACTTTAAGCCGGAAAACATGGGAGAAGTTGGCTCCGCGATCGAGTATCGCATGACTGGTAGCGATGGCGATCTTCGCTGGATCTGGTCTCGCGCTTTTCCAATCAAAGATGAAAATGGCACGGTGGTTCGACTTTGCGGTATTGCCCATGATATCACCGAGCGGAAGGAAGTCGAGAAGCGCGTAAGCGAATTTTACTCCACTGTTTCGCATGAGTTGAGGACGCCACTCACTTCTATTCGAGCATCTCTTGGTTTGATCGAGGGCGGATTGGCAGGGATGATCACGGATAAGACCGGACAGTTGGTGCGCATTGCCCGCAGTGAGTCGGACCGACTGATTCGTCTGATTAACGACATTCTCGATATACGCAAAATCGAAGCCGGCCGGCTTGAATTGAAGCGCGAAGAAATATTGCCGCAAGATCTGATCAAAGTTACCCTCGATGCCGTGCGGGCCATGGCCAGCGAAAATAACATCAACCTGATTAGCGAAGTGAAAGTAGATCAGCATCTTATCTGCGATAGAGACCGAATTGTCCAGGTGCTTACCAACCTCGTTTCTAATGCCGCCAAATTCTCACCGCGCCACAGCACTGTGGTGGTGGCGGTAGAACATGGTGTCCATGGATCCTTCAGGTTTAGCGTCAAAGATTCAGGCCCGGGCATTCCCGAAGATCAGAAGCACCGCTTATTCGGATTGTTCCAGCAACTCGATTCCTCAGATAGTCGGCCCAAGGGCGGCACAGGACTTGGCTTGGCTATATCGAAAACCATCGTTGAGCAGCACGGAGGCGAAATCGGCGTCAATTCGAGCCCCGGTCAGGGCTCCGAATTCTGGTTTGAATTGCCCGCCCCTATCGCTTCCGATGCGGACAACATCGGTGAAACTAAAGGGCACACGATTCTTTTGGTCGAGGACGATATTCAGCTTACTCAGCTACTGAAAGTGATTCTGGCTCACGACGGCTACGAAGTGACCATGGCTACCACCCTTGCGGAAGCTTCCAAAATTATCAAACGCCATCGCCCAGATGCCTTGATCTTGGACGTGCAACTACCTGACGGCAATGGCCTTGAATGGATGAAAAAATTGCGCGAGTCGAAACAGGCCAACGACGTTCCCATAATTGTCTTGACCGGGCGTTCACCAAATCTGGAGCGCTACGGACATCCAATGCTAATCGACTGGATTGATAAACCGTTTGACGAAAAACGCCTCTCGGAGGCGCTTAAAAAAGCAGTGTCAAGGACAGAGAAAAAAGCAGGTATCACTGGCGAAGTGCTGAGCTCGAGATCGGGATAGCGACCTAGGTCATGCTCTTCAAAATACCTCCTTGCCCTTGTCCGTCAAATTGATCACCCGACAACGACTGGCTTTCACCAAATCATCCGGCTTGAGGACAATTTCATGGCCCCAGACGCCGGCACCGACACCGAGATATTCCTCACTGATTAAGGATGAGTCAAGGAAGGACTGAAAGTCTTCTGGTTGCCAATGGAAGGGCGGTATCGAGCCCACTTCATAACCGGTTAAGGAGAGCACGTTTTCGCGGCTGGCCATGGCAATGTTCCGTGATCCAAGCGCTTTCTTAAGGTGCCCGGAGATGACGTTTTGATCGCCGCCCACCATAATCAGCGCCCTGACCTGGCTGTCCGTCTCAAATATGAGGGTCTTGACCATCTGTCTTTCCCGGAAGCCAAGTGCCCTGGCGACGCTAGCAGCCCCTTTCTCAGTGGCGGCCGGAAAGGTCATCCTTTGATACGGAATCTTGAGACGATCCAAATAATCGTGAGCAGGCAATTGAGCAATCATTGACAATAGTTTTAATCACCCGGAAGAGTTTGACGAATCGGCAAGCAGAGTCATCTACTTTTAGCAAGCAGGGGATTCTGGCTTTCCTAAGTTAACTCGGCATTTTATACTGTGAAGGAGCAGTTGTCTGTGAGAACAGTTGAGAAGCGATGGACGAGAGCAAAGCGGAAGCGGGCGTTGAGTTTCGGGAAAAGAGTAAGATGCAGTTGAACTGGCGCTTCATCAGGAAAATCGAAGCGCTTGTGTTTGCCAGCATGTTCTTAGCCGTGCCATTTTTTGCCTTTCGCATCGTCGACATCGCCGGTACCTCCCTGATGGTGCAGAATACCGCCGTCGATCTGGTGCGGGATTTGATTCGAGCCCGAGAAATCGCCAAGGATTACGGATTGGTGATCACCGTTTCCAGCGCACTGCCAGCCGGTAACGACCCTTGTTCCTATCTCATTCAGAACGGTACCAGAACGATCGAGCAGGTCGTTTTGCCAAGGGGCGTTTCCATGGTCGGATCGGTAACCTTCGATGAGAAAGGCTCGCCCCGCAATCGCGCCTCTTTCATCGTCAACAAGGGCGCCAGAACCACCTACGTCGAAGTAGATACTCAAGGACAGACATCTTTACATTAGGTACGTGGCGCGGCCAGCGCTGCGCAGACTGCCTTGCCTGGTCGGTCGACGAAAGCTTTGACACCAGGGACAGTGTCGGCCTGTCATCCCGCTCAGGTGATTACGATCGCGGTATGATTAACGAGTTCTGTCGTAACGGAAAACCAACATGAGCTTCGGCAAACACAACGCCTTCATTCTGGCAGTCTTTATCCTTGTCGTTGGCGGTCAACGCGGCCAGGCCGATCAAACCTCGGCAACCGGCACCAAGACAGAGAACCCAGGTAGTGCTAAAGCTACCGCAGGCAACGACCAGGCGAAAATTGCTCCGGAAAAGCGGGAGTTAATCAAGCAGATCATCGTCCTGTCCGATGCCCACAAACGGACGGAAGTCGTTTCAGAAAGCGTCTTTGCCCAAAGCGAGAAAAACTTTATCTCGGGAATGTCGACGTCTATAGGCAATAGCCCGGACTATAGCGATGCTCAAAAAACCGAACTGATTACAAGACTAACCTTAAGCTCGGCGCGTTTTTTCGATAGATGCCGAGAGCTGATGAAACAGAAGATCAATCTGGGCGAAATCGTCGATTCGGTGACTTACCCTATATACGATAAGTATTTCGATAAGGACGACCTTGCCGCGCTGGTCGCCTTTTACAAGAGTCCGATAGGGGAGAAATTCGTCAAAGTGATGCCCCAGATCTATCAAGAATCTTCCAGCAAAACTAACGAAATACTTATTCCGAAGATTCAGGAAGTGATTCGCCAGGCGGCCGATGAAGAAAGAACCGGACTGAAAGGACCACCTGCGCAATAGCTTGGCTGGTGTCGGCAATCTTCATTTCTTTTGTCTTGACAAATTAAGCCGGCTGATTGAAAAATGGCTCTCTGTTGCGGCAATTCAATAGCGTTGCAAAGGTGGGTATATGTCCTCAGTCAAGTTCGTCTTAATTCTCTTCCTCGCTCTTATGACAATTCGGCCCGGCCTGGCTGTGGATGAAACCGAGGAAGAATTCGTGCCCACAGAAGGCGCCCTCAAAGGCGGTACGATCAATTCCAATCAATTGCTCGAGTTGGGCATGGTCTCTCCCAGATCTTTGGTCATAGAAGGAGAAAAGGCCCTCTATTCCGGTGACCCGGATCGGGCGATTACCGTGCTGCACCGCTCCCTCGATAGAGACTATGAGGATGCCGATGCCCACACGTTTTTAGCTAGAGCCTTAGAAATGAAGCTCAAATCCCAGGCTGAAAGAGACCCTGAGCTCTACAACGAGTGCGTCAAAGAATGGCTTGTCGTTCTGCGCAACCATTCCGGTATGGAAAGGGGAGAGGGCGCTCATGGCATCAACATTCTGGGACACCTCTACGAGGACGAAGAGCATGGCGTTGATGCTCGCAAACACCTGGTAAAACTGACCGGATACGCGCCCAAGCCCTGGGAAACCAGCGCCAAATACTTGAAACGCGTGCTCTTACCCACCTCCGGCACTGTTAGTGGTGCAGTGGTTAAGGACAAGTCGAAAGAAAAGTCGAAAGACGACAAGTAATGGCTGAGCCGGATCATCTGGCTGAAAATTTAATTCTTGAAACAGGCATTAAACCTGGCTATCAACTTAAGGAGAAACCACCTTTGTCCGTTTCTTGGGTATATGAACTGAGGCTGACAGAAAATACGGCGATTGCAGTACTCTATCTATCAGGACGCTAATACTTAGTATAATTTCAACTGTTGGATTTTGGCTGAGGAGGCGCAACGTGGCTACAAGAACACTAGAAGATGCTCTTAAGGAAATGCTTCG
>PSRH01000266.1 GCA_003175915.1 Candidatus Melainabacteria bacterium
CCGGAGCAAGTTCATGCTGCTCTGGCGATCAATAGCTCAGGTAGGCACGTTGCCCGGGGCATAGGCTCCGCTTTGGGTGGCATTACTTTAGCGATAGCGGGGGCAGGCACAGTTTTCCTCATTAATGCCGCCTCTTTCGCTGCCATACTTGTTGTGCTCTTACTCTGGTGCCTGAGCACTCCGGCCAAGATTCAGAAGAAAAGCCCACTCTTAGCGGCAATAAAAGAAGGATTCGCCTATACGCTCAAGTCGAAAACTTTGCTTGCCACCCACATGCTCACTGCCACTTTTGGTCTGTCGTCCAGCGCTCTCTGGGCGCTTCTGCCCTTATTCGCTAGGGAAGATGTGGGCATGACGCCTTTTCAGTATGGTCTGGTGATGAGCGCCTTTGGCTTAGGTTCGTTGTTCGGTGTCAGTGTCCTGGCCTGGTTGAGAAGACTCTTCTCAGATAACGGAGCGACGGGATTAGGAGTGATGATCATGGCCTGTTCCCTGGCCGGTTTGGCTGGCTCAAGAAAGATACTTGATGCTTTGATATCCATGTGCATCGCCGGTATTGCCTGGATCATAGTTGTCTCGGCTCTCAATACTCACTTGCAAAAGAATAGTGAAGAGTGGGTGCGTTCCAGATCGGTGGCCATATTCGCCACCATCTGGCAAGCCAGTCTGGCCTTCGGTAGCTTTCTCTGGGGGGTATTGGCCGCCAAAACCGATCTGCGCTTTACCCTTTATGCAAGCGCTCTGGCTCTGGCTGTTACCGCCCTTTTGTTTGTGCGCTGGCAACTCTTCAAGCCAGGCAAGAACGCTTGTTGAGTGAGGCGATCGCTTTCAACTCCTTCAGGTTACCGCTTGTTCCTTCAATACCTGGTTGGCGATCAAATAGGTTCCTTTGAGGGTAAGGAAAGCATCCACATGATTGAAACCAGCAAAGTGTTTTGACACGAGCCCGGACCACCACCCAGCAGCGACAATCACAGCCGGGCCAGTGAGCGCCTTTTGGGCGCAATCAATCCACGATTGCAAAGCACCGAGATGGGCTAAGAATGTGCCATGGCTCATCGAGCTAATAGTGTTCGTCCCCAGCCCTTCCATCTTGAGGGAATCAAACGAAATCGCTGGTAGCTGCGGGATGCGGCTCGTCAAAGTTTGTCCCGTGCTCCCTAGTCCCAGGGTGATCAGCCCGCCAGCGAAAGATCCTGAAGCAGATATTGCCGTAAGAACCGTTGCCGTACCGAGCCCGATTACGATCAGGTTTTTGCCCTGGCCATAGAGAAGTTTAGCGGCCACCGCATCGGCCACGCGATCTGCACCAAAACCAGGATAGAGCCCTTGTATCTCCTTCTGTGCATCGGCGCTAACCCTGACATCAGGTTTGCGGAACGATTGCTCCAGTAATCGAGCCGCTTCCGGAACGACTGAGCAAAGGGCGACAGGGAGGTGAGAGTCCCGCCTGTTTAAATCTTTGCCAACGCTAGCGGCATTGGCCGTCTGATCCACCCAGGATTCTAAGACAATGCCATTTTCAATGACACCACATTTAATATTACTATTGCCTATGTCGATCGCCAGCATTTTCATATGTCATCGAAATTCCAATTGAGGTGGCATTTTCCAGAGTGGGTATATCCCTTGCGACCGAAATTTGTACTTCGGCTAAGTTGTTTCTGAGAGGCGCGCCGTAAGCGGGGAAGATTGCTGGTACCATTCGACAAAGCGCTGGATCCCAGTTTCGAATGCCGTGCCAGGGTCATAACCAAGTACTTGCCTTGCTCTGTCTATATTGGCGTAGGTGTACGGCATGTCTTCGGAGCGAAACTCTTTGTGAATCAATTTTGCCGATTTCCCTAGAGCCTTTTCCAAAATCCGAATCATTTCGAGCAGCTCGACTGTCCGAGAGCAACCTAAATTGATCACGTCGTACCCTGGTAAATCATAAGTGATGCTGGTTATGATACCGCTTACGGTGTCGTCAACGTACGTGTAGTCCCTTTTGCTATGCCCGTCGCCATACACCTCGAGGGGCTTGTTGGCTTCAATCAATCGGCAGAACTTGTGGATGGCCAGATCCGGCCGTTGCCGCGGTCCATAGACGGTAAAAAAGCGCAGACATACGACCGGTAGTCCACGAGTGTGGTGAGCGGCATGGCAGAGCAGCTCACCTGCTGCTTTAGAGGCGGCGTAGGGCGAAAGAGGACGGTCGACCTTGTCTGTTTCAAGAAACTGACCTTTTGACCGCTCTCCATAAACCGAACTGGAAGAACCGAATACTAGACGACCAGCAGCATTGCGTAGGGACTCATCGATGAGGAGTTGAGTGCCGTTGATATTCACATCCATGTAAGCGGCCGGCCGCTCAATCGACTGCCTTACCCCGGCCAGTGCAGCCAAATGAACTACAGCGACGAAAGGCCCATGAGAAAAAGCTTCAGCCACTTTCGCCTTATCTCTTACGTCGCCTTCGATTAGCCTGTAAGTGGAGTACTTAAGGTGATTGAGAATATTTTGGCGCTTGATGCTGGATTCGTAGTAATCATTGAAATTATCGAGGACAGTGACGTGATTACCAGACTTAAGGAGAGCGTCAACCAAGTGACTCCCGATAAAACCGGCCCCGCCAGTCACCAAAATATTCTTGCCTACCAAAGCTTCAGCCGATGATTTTCCTGGTCCGCTCATAGTTTATCGAGGTACCCGCTGCCTAAGGCGGCTTACTTGCTGATTGAAATAAGGATACAACACAATCGGCAAGCGGAGTTTTTCGGCAAGTCAAGTGTCGGCAATATGTCACAAAAACAAGATCTAAAAGAAAGAATTGACTCTGAGCGAAAGGAAGCGAGCGCTTCTTTCTAGTCAGAGGCTTTCCTTTGCATCAAGGCTTGCAGTGTCAATTTCGAATCTTGATCGTGGGGAAACATCTTGATTGTCGTTAATAGCTCGGCGATGGCGCCATTGGGATCGCCGTCTTCACTTAAAGCGATGCCCAGAGCCTTATGCAAGCGCAGGTCTTTCGGGTTTATCTTTAAAGCCAGACGGTACTCCGTGACAGCATCACGATAATCGCCCTTTTTATCGTAGATCCAGGCCAGATGCGAATGACTGTCGGGATTGTTGGGTGCCAGCTGGACCGCTAACTTAGCCTCTTTCACTGCCTCGGCCATTCTATTTGTATTGGCTAAGGCTAAGGAGAGACCGGCGTGCCCTTCCCAATAGGTTCTGTCGAGATTCACCGCTTCTCGAAATTGTTCGACAGACTCCGGCCACCTTTCCAGCCCGGCCAGGGCCTGACCATATTTCGTTCTGACAAGGGCATCTTTCGGGTTCAGATCGAGCGCTACTTTGTACTCATCCAGGGCCGAATCGGTGCGATGATTGTCCAGGTAACACTGAGCAAGTATGAGGTGGGCGACGATCAGATGGCTATCGAGTTGAATCGCTCTGCGGCATTCGATTGCCCCGGCCCGGTGTGATCCCCTGGCTCGATGAATTTCACCTAAATAGGCGTGCGCCAGGGCATTCTGCGCGTCGATTTTGAGGGTCTGCTTATATTCGTCTTCTGCTTCATCATAGCGACCTAGCATGCGCAGGGCTTCGCCCTTCATGAAATGGGCATCGCTACTCGTTTGACGCAAGGACAACAAAATATCGAATTCTTTTAACGCCTCCAGGAAGTAAGACATGCCCATGAAGGATTTGCCCAGCATAAAATGGGCTTTGAAATTGTTAGGATCTTCTTTCAGGACGGTTTGATACTCCATGAGCGCGTTTGTGTAATCGCGCCGGGCAAAGAACGCGTCTCCCAACGCCGTGTGTTTTTCGATCGGGCGCGCTTTTGCTTCGGGGATCGCTCCTGTATCGCTTCTGTCTCCAAAGCTGGTATCGGGTACGGTATCACCCGGCAGGAGCGAGTCCTTTTGAGACTGCCCTTTTTCATTAAGAGGGGAGGTTGACGAAACGGGCTGCCGGGGCGGCTCTAATTCAACCAGGTTTTTAATAGCATCATTGCCAAATTCCAGTTCGTCCTCTTGCGCTTCTTTACTGGTGACACTGCCATTGCTACCGGTCAAACCTGCTGTTGTCGGGGACCCTGCTTTAGGATCAGGGGAAGTGGGGTTGCCGGCCGGGGCGCCTTGAGCCGTATCGCCGCTGCCTGTTTGTCCAGCCCTGGATGCATCGGTCGAGTCCGACTGCTTCATCTGACCGAAGGCCTTGCGCAAAAGGTGCATCGATTTGGCTTGGGCAGTGCAAAAGAACATGCCGCAAGCCGCTGAAACCACAATCAGGACAAGCCTTTGAGGAATTTGTTTGTGATTATCGGTGCGACAGTTTATGCTCATATGGATGGAGAAACCCTGATTCTGACAAGCTATCCGAAGGTGTATCTTCATAGGCAATTATATATCCGGTTGCTCTCCAGCAGAAGCGCATTTCAACGAAGGTCGAATAGGATCATTCTCAGTCTCAGTTCTCAACGCTATAGTCTAAACAGTCACCAATGAGCTCAATGCATATTGAATGGACATCTTAACTCTGGATTTGAAAAAGGTCTTAGTTGCAGGCACCTTTACCGCCTGGTTGCTGACAGCCCCGCCGCTTACTTTACCTGCCGTATATGGCTACGAGGTAGGGCAATGCCTGGCCCCGGCTCATCACGAAGAAGTAACCGAGACAGCTCTCAAAGCGACCATTTGTCCAGCCAATCTCAAGGTGGTTGTCCTTGGAGCAGCCGGTGAAGCCAATCGCGGCGATCTTCAGGGCGATGACTCTTACCGGCATTTTAAAGACAAAAACCTTTTGAAAACGCTCAATTATGTCGAGCGTGAGAAAAGAAAGGTCTTGAATTTCTGCGCTACTGCAGACGTCGATCAAAAGAGCCGGGTAAGGGCGCTTTATCACTTCGGATTGATCCTACACACGCTCCAGGATTTCTACAGTAACTCCAACTACCTTGAGTTGAAGCTGGACGAGTTACGGAAAGAGCATCATGCCCTCAACAGCGACAGCCTCTACAGTATTCCTCTGATTGATTGGAACAGGTTTCTGTCGCTTCTTAGAAACGGCAACAAAACCAGCATCGTTGTGGAAGGTTTCGATAAAGCCGATGCCGGCGATCCGGAAGCGAGAATGACGGCAGGTGGCATAACCTACCTTGCCCTGGCAAAAGAGCTGGCCGTTAGGGAAACGGAAAGGCAGTGGCTCCAGCTTGAATCATTGATTAAGGCCAAACTGCAGGGCAGCGGAGCGGCTGTCAGCGTTTCTTTAAGAAACGCTGGCTGTCCTGAACAGGTCGTCTCAGACGTTCTCAAAGGTGGAGAAAATCTCGTACCAGAAATCTAAAATCAAGCCCTGCCCCGCCGCTTGCTCTTCGCCCCGCAATCAGGACAATCCGACTGGGCGTCCAGGCCTCTGACGATTTCGAATTCGCCACTTAAGCAGTCGACCTTGAAGAGTTCATTACCCTGACTGGCCCCCACTCTGGCGATCAACTTTAAGGCTTCGATCGCCTGCCAGGCTCCCACCATCTCAAGCACTGCGCCAACCTTTCCTGGCTTGACCGGCTCAAGAGGAACGTCGTCGATACCGGAAAGGGGCAGGGCGCATCTAAGGCAGGCGGAACGGCCGGGCAACATGGAGAAAAACTGAAAGCGAAAGCCGACGACGCCGGCGTGAATTAGGGGCACGCGAGCGTGCATGCAGATGTCGCTTAAGGCTAACTTGTCCTGCCAATCGGCGAGAGCGTCGATCACCACCGTACTGTGGCTGAGTAATTCTTCGGTTCTGCTATCGCTTAAAGGCAAGGCTTTAAGGATGACTTTGGTATCACCAAATGATTTTCTTTCAGCCAGCGTTTGGCTCGAGCGGGTAAGCGCTTTTGGACTGGCATCCACCAGAGTCAAAGTACCGACTCCCGCTTGCGCAAGCGCTCTGGCAGCAATGGCACCGCTGTCGCTATTACCGAGAATGGTGGCCTTGCCGGCAAGCAATCTCGCTTGCGCCTCTTTGGTCATACCGGGGACTTTCAGTTGATCGCGGTATCTGACGAGTTGTTCGTCGCTTAAGTTAATTGCTATCGCCCCCGAAACGTAAGCTCATTATATGAGCTATGAAGACCAAAAACCTCCCTTAAGGGGGAGGCTTTATGGCTGGCGTTGGCGGGGGAAAAATTTGTGCTGCGTCTTTGCTATAGAGCCGCTTGGGAAGCGGTAACTAAGACTTCGATTTAACTAGTAAGTCCGGCAAAAACTGAGCAGGGTTATAGAGTATGCTTTTCAAATTCGGAAGTCAAGGAGCGAATTGTTGGCACCAATACAATTGCTTGCGCATTTTCTTGAAATGTCAGAGAGCAAAATAGAAGATTGCCACGACTGAAAATACCGAGCAGCAAAGCCCGATCCTGAGACTATGGTAAGGGCGCTTCGCTCTTCCCCGTATGAAAAGCCGATCTGAAAGAATAAGAGCGCTGCAGCGAATCTAGCAGCGCGCTCGTGGTGCGACCGCATTGGTGCGGAGGAGCTTCGGACTTGCCGAAGCGAGGAAGGGTGGGATTGAAGTAAAGCGGGCGAGCGGAGCCTGATACGCGCGGAGGAGCTTCGGACTTGCCGAAGCGA
>PSRH01000152.1 GCA_003175915.1 Candidatus Melainabacteria bacterium
ACCGTCTCAGGCGGCAAATCTGACGCGCGCCGGCCACCCGAGTTGTCGACCCGCGACAATGTCGCCCGGGCGATCTATACGGAAGTGAAAGAGGGGCGGGGCTCGCCTCATGGCGGTGTATTCCTTGACATAAGTTATCAGGATCCTGAGCACGTCAAGAAGAAACTGCCATCCATGTATCACCAGTTTAAAGACCTTGCCGATGTAGACATTACGGCCACACCAATGGAGGTCGGCCCGACAATGCACTACATCATGGGTGGTGTCAGAGTGGATGCCGATACGGGGCAGAGTAGAGTGCCCGGATTATTCGCAGCCGGTGAAGTAACCGGCGGCATGCATGGCGCCAATCGTCTGGGCGGCAATTCTCTTTCCGATCTTTTGGTATTCGGGCGCCGGGCCGGCCTGGGAGCCGCCCAATACGTCAAGACAACCAGTGGTCTAGCAAAAGTAGACGAAGGACAGATTCAAGCAGCCATCCAGGAAATGGAAGCACCCCTGCAAAGAAACGAAGGTATCAATCCTTATGATCTGCATAAACAATTGACCCAAACGATGAGCACCTATGTCGGAATTTATCGGGAAGAAGCAGATCTGCTGACGGGCATCAAGAAATTGGAAGAGCTCAAATCGCAATTGCCGAAGCTGTCCGCTCACAACACTAAGGTTTACAATCCTGGTTGGCACCTCTGCCACGACTTGAAAAACATGCTCATTTGCGCCGAGGCCATCGCCCGCAGTGCTCTATCCCGAAAAGAAAGTCGCGGTGCCCATAGCCGCATCGATTATCCGAATCTTGAGACCAAACTCAGTACGGTGAACACGGCGGTGTCCAACGATCATGGCACAATGAAGTTAGAGCAAACACCCCTGCCGCAAATGCCGGCTGAATTGAAAGAGCTCTTTGCTAGTAAGGATCCCAAACATGGCTGAAGCGAAACTATCTGTCTTTCGAGGCAATAAGGATGGAGGGCAATTCAAAACCTATAACGTCCCGATTGAGGACGGTATGGTTATCCTCGATGCCATTCACTATATTCAAGCCAATTACGATTCCGAACTGGCTGTGCGTTGGAACTGCAAAGCAGCAAAATGCGGCTCCTGCAGCGCCGAGGTAAATGGCATGCCGAGCTTGATGTGCAAATCGCGCATGGACAAATTTACTCCCGGCGAAGAAATCACGGTGCAGCCCATAAAAACGTTTCCAATCATCAAAGACCTGGTAACGGATGTATCCTGGAACTATGAAGTAAACAAGAAAATTGCTCCATTCACACCCAAAGATACCGGCGAGTGGGTAGTCTATCAGGAAGACATCGAGCGCGTGCAAGAATTCCGCAAGTGCATTGAATGCTTTCTCTGCCAGGATGTCTGTCACGTATTGCGCGACCACGATCGAAAAGATGCCTTTATGGGTCCGCGCTTCCTGGTTCGCGTTGCCGGTCTTGAGATGCATCCAAAAGATACATTGCACCGCACCAAGTATTTACGAGAAGAAGGTGGCATTGGCTTCTGCAACATAACCAAATGTTGTACGGAAGTCTGCCCGGAAGATATCCATATCACCGACAACGCCATCATTCCGCTTAAAGAGAGGGTTGTCGACGATTTCGATCCAGTTGCAATCTTTTTGAAAAAGATATTTGGCAAAGACAAGGGCCAATAATCGAATTGGCTGCCAGTCCTAGTTGCTCTGATCTGATTTATCTTCGACTTCCGGCTTGTCGTCCCCCAACATGGGAGCCATGCTGTACGTCCAGGTGGCATGCGACCTAGAGTCGTTCATAGTTATAGTGGAAATTTTGCCGGGGTACATATACTGTTTCACTGGGTCGACGACTGATCTTCGCTGCTGTGGATCGCGCAAGGATGTATCGATGGTCAATTCGACCGATTCCGGGAAAGTGATATCCACAGTTTTTTCACCAGACATCCAGGTAATTTTGCCCTTGGCACCGACTGCAGCTAGATTGGCATTCAACTGTTGTTCGATTGTTTGCCTGGCAGTCTGGACGGGCATCGTGCGCATCGGGTCTTCTTGAACGGGGCCGCGATTCATTACTTGCCCGATCCAACTGTTCTGAGCAGCAATCATTACCCCGAAACCAAGAGCGACAGCAGCAAGAGCCCAGGGTAGTGGGTTAAATGGGCGTTCTCCGTCCGACAAGAAGGATTTAAATTCGGGCCGAACGTATTGCTTGGTCCCACACGATGGGCAATATTGCTCATGCCCATGCAGGGGTACTTGGCAGCGGGGACAATCATGCATAACGAGTTACTCGGCCTCAGATCCTCACACTATCTAAGTCTACACTAACGGGAGACCGTGGCATTCTCAGGACCGGGGAATCGCCCTGGCGAATCTGGCAGTGATCAACTGAGGTCTGGTTATCGCCGAACCAACGACAACGGCGTAGGCTCCCAACTGGAAAGCGGACGCCACTTCGTGTGGCTGCCATACCCTTCCTTCTAGAACTGCAGGTACGTCTATGTGATTTCTTATTTCGGCAAGGAGATGAAGTGCCGGGCCAGGCTCCAAAGTACTTGCCGTCTCTTTAGTGTATCCAAACAGCGTTGTGGAAATCAGATCAACTCCAAGCGATGCAGCATTTTTAGCCTCCTCAAGCTGGCTGATATCGGCCATTACTGGTAATTTCAGAACAGCGTGGATCTTCTGGACCAGGCCTGCCAATGTTTCACCGTTAGGCCTCGGTCTTAAGGTTGCGTCGACTGCGATAATATCCGCGCCAGCCTCGGCCAATTCTTTGGCTTCGTCAAACGTAGTTGTGATATAGACAGAGCTCAATCTTTCCTCTTCAGACAAATTCTTCCATTTAGAAAGTCCAATTATGGGAAGCTTCGTTACCGCGCGCACCGCCCGGATATTTTCCTTCCCTTCCAATCTCAGTCCATGCGCACCACCGGCGATGACTGAAAGTGCCATCGCTTTTATGTGCTCGGGCGAACACAACGGTTCGCCTTCGCTCGCCTGGCAAGAGACCACCAGGGTACCTTTGAGTTTCGCGACCGCCTGCCAGACTTCCATTTCCCCTGCTTTAATCAAGTTGCCTCTTGAAAACACTTCTTACCTGCATTACCTCATGATCTTAAGATTCTTTGCAACCAGACAGACGAATGGATGTATGTTGACCATTCATACCCTGCACCAATAAACTCGTAGTATGCCTTTATCCCTGCGCTTTAAGGGATCTTCAGAAAGTCTCCTATGGTTGATAGCAGTGGTACACTTCTGGCTCTAGGGCTTTATTGACAATCCTGCCACCGACGCAATGAAATCAGATTTCCCCAAGCATTACTCGCATCGACCAAAATTTATTCTGGCGATTCTGACGCCCCTATTAATCTCACAAGCAATTACCCCCTCCTCTTCTATTTCAAAAGCCTCCCGTTCCTCGTCCACTCTTGATTGCGCGCTTGTTTCACCTGACACAAAAGCACGTATGAGTCAAATTGAGCAAAAAATGCGGGAGTTTCATGAGCGCGCCGTGCAGGCTAAGCAAAAAGAGCAGATCGTGCGCTCTCACATCAAAACTATAGAAACCAAGCTGAACGTCACCACCGGGGCTTTGAACGACAAAAAGCACGAGTTAAAGAAGACCGAACACAAGATCCAGGAAGTCAAAGAACACATCAACCAAACCCGATCAGACGAGGTAAGCCTCTCGTCCGACGCCGCTCAAAGGCTGAGAGAAATCTACGAAGGACAGCGGCTCGGCTTTTTGGAGATGCTCTTGGAGGCCAATTCCCTACAGCTGTTTCTGGACAAGTGTTACTTTCAGGAGCGAGTGGCAGAGCTCGATCGGAACCTCTTAAGCGAACTGCGCGCTAAGGCCGCCGCCCTATCCGAACATAAAGACAAGCTCGGTCAGCAAAAGAACAAACTGGGAGACATAGTTTCCGAGTTTGCCAAAAAAGCGATGGCAATCGCCAAAGAAAAGTTCGATCAAGAACAGGTGGCCAATCGCTTAAGAACGCAGCGTGCCTTTTACGAGCAGGCTGAGCGCCAGCTCGCCAACGAATCCCACCGGCTGGAAACACAAATTCTCCAGATGGAGTCTTCCCGTCGCCGTGGCAAGAAAGGCATGTCCGTAGGCAGTGGCAGCATGGCTATGCCGATTGTCGCCCAGGTCACCTCACCGTTTGGCTGGCGCACCCATCCTATCTTCGGAGTGCGCCGTTTTCATACAGGGGTAGACCTGGCCGGACCGAATCATTCAGCAATTAAGGCTGCTGATAGCGGCAGCGTCCTTTATACCGGCTGGTATGGCGGCTACGGCAAGGTGGTAATCGTCAGCCATGGTAACGGCATGGCCACACTTTACGCCCACCTCTGCAAGATCGCCGCCAACGTTGGCGACAATGTCTCGAAAGGCGATGTCATAGGCTATGAAGGCACCACTGGCTTCTCGACAGGACCACACCTGCATTTCGAAACACGCGTCAACGGTGTGCCCAATAATCCTCTCAACTATTTGCGCTGACAACCGCAAAGCACACTTAGTCTTCAATCTATTTTTTGTTCGCCCGATAGAAGCGAATTTGTACCTTTTCCAGGGTAGCTAGACCTTCGTGGACGACGCTATCCACAATAGACATAAAGGCTTCGATCTTTGCCAGAGTATCGACTATTTCGATGACAATCGGTAGATCCGCTGAAAGGTCAAGAATCTTGGCAGTGTGAATCCGACTATGGGCGCCAAAACCTTCCATCCCTCGCACAACGGTGCACCCCGCCAAACCCTCGGCTTTCGCCTTCCTGACTATCCACTCATAGAGAGGCTGACCTTCATGTTTGTCACTCTCACCAATGAATATTCTCAGTAAATGTCCATCCTCAGGCAGCATAGTCATCTCCTAAATCGACCGTCCAATTAGAAATCCAAGCCAGATAACGACAAGACCAAGGACCACCTGCAGGAAAGCATTGCACCCTGCGTAGAAGTACTGTCCATCCCGCAACAATTGAAACGTCTCGTAGCCGAAACTTGAAAAGGTCGTAAACCCTCCAAGCAACCCGACGAACAAAGCCATTCGCGTTTGTCCTTGGAACAACCCTTTTGACTCTGCCAGAGAGGCAAGTATGCCGATTATGAGACAACCAAGCATATTTACGCTGAATGTGCCAATGGGAAACATCCAACCATTGAAGAGTCTCTGAACGAAAGAGCCCATGAGGAAGCGGAGCACGCCTCCTAACCCAGAGCCGAGAAAAATCATGACATACGTCATACCATCGGGGTCTTCATTGTCTATGCGCCTTCACTTCCGTAGACATCCTTCCATGTTTCTAGCGTATCAATCTGCACCAGAAACCAGTACGAGAACTGCTCATGAAATGCAAATCTTTTTTCAGCAAGTCGAGCAATGTTATCACGAGAGATCAGTTGAGTGGAAACAAAACCCCACTCAAAACGATTGGCAGCGTCAAAGCTCGGCAAGCTAAATAGCTTGACCATTTCCTCGCTGTCCAAATCGGAGGGCACTTCATATGCCCCAATCCCTGCTTGAGCCTGACAGCCAGTTGCCAGACGGAGAAGAATCGAATAAAAAAGGCTTATATCTTCCCTATAAACCGTTTCAAGACTCTTGTTCGTGATCGACACCAAACACCGTAAGAAGCCACGATCGTGATTCTCAATTACGTAATCGAGATAGAAGTCACCATAGTTCAACTGTCCTGCAAATCCACGCCAGCTGTGAGCGGCCGAGAGAGCTGACTGCAGGGTAAACTCCTCTTGTTGCCAGTCCTCATTTCGATCAACAATCCAGTACGATAGCTGCCTTGGAAACTGAAGACCTCTCTCTTCTCGACCTGAGCCAAGTCTTTCAGTCTTACTCAACACAGCGTCTACTCGCTGAATCACTTCCACAAGGGGTTGATCTGATCCTGACATAACGGTTTCGAATTCGATGGTCATTTGTCACTAAGCGGAACGTGATGCCCTACATCTTTGGCTCTTTTGGTTTATCGCTGAGTTCATTCAATTGCCGCTGAAATAAGGCAACATTATGCCACGCTCCATTTTTGTAGCCAACGTTCTCGAACACACCCACCTTTTTAAAGGCAAATTGCTCATGCAGTTTAACACTGGCTGGATTCGGCAAAGTGATACCAGCTACAGCGATAACATAGCCTTGCTTCTTGAGCGCGTCAAAGAGGTACTGATAAAGCGCTTTGCCAATACCCATTCCCTGACGATCCTGATCAACGTAGACAGAGGTCTCGACACTCCATCTATAGGCGGGTCGATCGCGAAAGGCATGACCATAAGCATAGCCGACCACCTGCTCCTCATCGACAGCGATTAACCATATGTGGTGCTTCAGCACTTCGGCAATGCGTCTTCTCATTTCCGGTAAGGCCGGCGGCTCCAGTTCAAAAGTAATCGGCGTAGCGCAATAGGGCGCATAAACTGCCAGAATACCTTGCGCATCTTCAAGAGAAGCAACCCTGATGTTTGACATTACCGACTCTCCGATTCTGTTTCGTCGAACCTAATAGTATTGTAGGGG
>PSRH01000199.1 GCA_003175915.1 Candidatus Melainabacteria bacterium
GATCAAATTCTCAAAGAAGGAATGTTGGTTGACGTCAGAGGCCGATCTATAGGTAAAGGTTTTCAGGGCACCGTGAAGCGCTACCATGCTGGTCGCGGTCCCATGACCCACGGCTCCAAGTTCCACCGCTCGATGGGTTCAATCGGACCAGGCAGTACTCCCGGCCGAGTCTTTCGCGGTGTGATCATGCCCGGTCAGATGGGCAATGAAAATGTTTGCGTACGCCATTTGAAGTTGGTCAAAATCGATCTCAATAAAGGCGTTGTTCTTATTAAGGGTGCCGTTCCAGGTGTCGAGGGCGGCACCTTGATTATTCATCCGTCCAAAGTGAAATGGAATTGATGGCGTAAGTAAGCAAGGAATTGAAAAGAGACAGAGGCGATGACATCCACTCAAGTATTGGATCTAAAAGGCAATAAGGTGCGCGAACTCACCCTCAAAGAGGAAGTTTTCGCTTCCCAACCAAATGCAGGTGTAGTGCACTCGGCACTGGTTCGCCAACTTGCCAACGCGCGCTCCGGCGCGGCCAACACTAAGACGCGTTCGGAAGTGCGTGGTGGTGGTGCTAAGCCCTGGCGTCAAAAAGGTACTGGTCGAGCCCGCGCTGGTTCCCGCCGCTCACCTTTGTGGGAAGGCGGTGGCGTCACCTTTGGACCGAAGCCTCGCGACTATGGCAAGTCGATGCCGAAGAAAGTGCGTTTATTGGCGATCCGTTCCGCTCTGGCGGCCAAGCGCAATAACCTGGTGATTGTCAAAGACTTCAAAGATTTGAAGGAAGCCAAGACTAAAGAAGCGGTCCAAATTTTCCGCGCTCTTAAAATCGATGGCAAGCGAGTCCTGGTCGTTCTCGATTATCAGGGCGAAGAGAGCAATCGCTTCGCGCTGGCGGCCCGCAATATTGAAGACGTAAGAATTGTCCACGTCAATAACGTCAACGTCAAAGATTTGCTCAATTGTGAGGCGTTGTTGGCTAGTGAGAGGGCCGTGGAAGCCTTGAGCACGCGACTGACCCCTGCGGCGAAAGTAGAGTACAAGCCTGTTAATCGCGTCAAACCAACGGCCAAAGTGGAAAAGCCGGTGGTCAAAGAAAGCAAACCAGCGGCAAGCAAAGCTCACCCGGCACAAACCAAATCGGAAGCCGATTTGCCGTTAAGAAAGATCGCCACGGTCAGCAAAGAGTCAGCCCCGCCGGCGGAAAGCAAAGCCAAGCCCGCTAAGGCTGATGAAGCAGAAGCGAAAGCCAAAACGCCTGAGGCGGAAACCAAGAAAGTTGTCAAAAAGGAGGCGCCGCCCGAAGAAGCGCCCAGTAAGCCAGTCGCTAAGAAGAAAGAAGAAGCCCCGCCTAAGAAAGAAGAAGCGCCGGCCAAAAAGCCAGCTCAAACTCCAGGCAAGTCAGACAAGAAGCCGGAAGCGAAAGAAGATAGCAAAGCGAAGAAGAAACCATCTAAGGAATAAGAGAAAGCAAGCGGAATTAGTCATGAATACTCGTCACACACAAATAATCTTTCGTCCGATCGTCAGCGAAAAGACCACCTCCCTAACGGAGATGGGTAAGTACGTGTTCGAAGTGGCCAAGGACGCTAACAAAGTGGAAATTGCCCAGGCGGTTGATGCGCTTATCAAGGAACTGTATCCGAAAAACAAATCGGAAGTGCTGGACGTAAACACCCTGCCGATTCGTGGCCGGGTGCGGCGTTCCAAGCGACATGGTCGAGTACCGCGCGATAGCAAAAAAGCGATTGTCACTATATCCGGTGAACCGCTCGATCTGTTCAGCGCCTAGGACTGAGGAATTGATCAAAAGTCGATAGTAAAAGGTCAGAAAAATGCCCCCTCGCAAAGTAAACCCAACATCAGCCGGCAGACGTAATATGACGATGCCTGACTTCACGGACATCACCAAGTCGGCGCCCGAGAAGAGCTTGTTGCGTCCGCTCAAGCAAGCGGCCGGTAGGAATAATCAAGGACGAATGACGGTGCGCCACCAGGGGGGCGGGCACAAGCGCGCTTACCGGGTAATCGATTTCAAGCGGGATAAAGTGGACATTCCGGCCACGGTCAAATCGATTGAATACGATCCAAACCGCAACGTGCGCATTTGCCTTTTGTTTTATACCGACGGTGAGAAGCGTTATATCCTGGCGCCGCTTGGTATCAAAGTCGGCGAGAAAATCATGTCGGGCAGCAACGCTGAAATCAAAAACGGCAATGCTCTACCTTTGAAGGCCATCCCGCTCGGTACCATGGTTCACAACGTTGAACTGACGGCCGGCCGCGGCGGTCAACTAGGCCGATCGGCCGGAACCCAAATTCAGGTTCTTGCTAAAGAAGGCAAGTTATGCACTCTCCGTTTGCCGTCCGGCGAAATGCGCATGGTGCACATCGAATGCATGGCTACCATCGGACAGCTTGGCAATACCGATGCTAAAAACGTTCGCATCGGTAAGGCCGGACGCTCTCGTTGGCTTGGCGTTCGCCCAGCCAATCGTGGCGTCGTTATGAATCCAATTGACCATCCGCACGGCGGTGGTGAAGGCAAGTCGCCAATTGGCGGCAAACCTCAAACTCCTTGGGGAATGCCGGCAATGGGTTACAAGACCCGGCGCGGCAAGCATTACACGTCCAGCAAGTATATCGTCAAGCGTCGCAAGTGATTTAGGAGGACAAAGTGTCTCGCTCGTTAAAGAAAGGACCATTCGTTCACCCGTCCTTATCTAAGAAAATCGAAGAGATGAATCGCAAAGGCGATAAACGCGTGATCAAGTCGTGGTCACGTGCATCCATGATCGTGCCGGATATGATCGGCCATACGATCGCCATCTACAACGGGCGCAAGCACGTACCAGTCTATGTTACCGAACAGATGATCGGGCACAGGCTGGGCGAGTTCGCTCCCACACGGCTGTTTAAAGGACACTCAGGCGCTGAGAAGGCAGCGGCTGCCAGCAGCGGCGGCGGTACCACAAGCGCTCCGCCACCAGCGACGACAGCGAAGAGAGCAGGGTAGCAATCATGCAGACCAAAGCACAAGCAAAATGGATCAGAATGTCGCCGCGCAAAATGCGCCGGGTGATTAACGAAATTCGTGGTCGCACCGCCGGCGAAGCCTTCACTATTCTTCGCTTCATGCCCTATTCCGCCGCCCGGGAAGTGGAAAAGGTTTTGAAATCGGCAATGTATAACCTGGTAAACAGCCCTAAGTCCCCAATTTCTGAAACGGAAGCCAACGAATTGAAAATTGTTGAAGCCTTTGCCGATCAGGGTCCGACTCTGAAACGTATTCAACCGCACGCCAAAGGCCGCGCTTACTCAATCCTCAAGCGGTCCAGCCATTTAACCCTCGTTCTTTCCGACGTATAAAAGGAGCAACTAAATTGGGTCAGAAAGTAAATCCTAATGGTTTCCGCCTCGGTATTCACCGGGGTTGGCGCTCCAATTGGTTTGTCCAGAAGCGCGACATCGCCGCTCTAGTGGAAGAAGACCACCGCATTCGCACTTACTTGAAGAAAGAGCTGGCTAATGCCGGTGTGGCTAAAGTAGATATTCTGCGTAAGGCTGATCAAATCCAAATTGAAATCTATACAGCCAGACCCGGCGTCGTCGTCGGCAAAGGCGGACAGGGAATCGAAGCCCTCCATGAAAAGGTAAAGGCTCTCTTGAGCCGCACCGGGCTCGATATCCGCATCAATATTTTGGAGATCAATCGGGTCGATCTGGAAGCGCAACTGGTGGCTGAATCGATTGCCCAGCAACTGGAAAAGCGAGTCGCTTTTCGGCGGGCTATGAAACAAGCGATCCAGCGCTGCATGCGGGCCAACGCCCTGGGCGTCAAGATCATGGTGGCCGGCCGCTTAGGCGGAGCAGAAATCGCTCGCACCGAGTGGACTAAAGAAGGACGTATTCCTTTGCAGACTCTGCGTGCCGACGTCGATTATGGTCTAGCGGAAGCGCATACGGTTATGGGCTTGATCGGCATCAAGGTTTGGATTTTCCGGGGCGAGCTGGAGCCGAAGGAATGGTCGCCGCCCAACATAAAGACGCAACAAGAACGAGAACGTGGTCAGGAAGGCGGGGGCCGCCAGGAGAGAACTCCGGGGGCTAAGACCGGCCGCAGGAACAAGAGGGTAAGTTAGCCATGCTCATGCCAAAGCGCACGAAATTTAGAAAACATCAGCGTGGCCGCATGAATGGTTGCGAATCGCGCGGCGTCGAAGTGCAATTCGGCGAATACGGTTTGCAAGTCTTAGAACCGGCCTGGATCACTTCGCGTCAAATAGAAGCGGCTCGTAAAGCCATGACGCGCTCAGTCAAGCGGGGCGGACAATTGTGGATTCGCGTTTTCCCCGACAAATCTGTTTCGAAGAAGCCAGCTGAAACTCGTATGGGCTCCGGCAAAGGCAATCCCGAATTCTGGATCGCTGTCGTCAAGCCGGGGCGGATTATGTTCGAGATGTCCGGCGTCACCAAAAAGGATGCCCACGAAGCCTTGCGTCTGGCCGCCCAGAAGCTTCCGGTTAAGTGCCGTGTCCTCGAGCGACACGCAGGAGGTACCCATTGAAAGTAAAAGAGATGAGGGAGCTTCAGATTGAAGAACTGAAGGCGCGCATTGATGAAACGCGCAAGCAAATTGTTGAAATGCGCTTTCAACTTGCCGTACGCAAACTCGAGAATCCAGCCAAGTTACGCACAGCCAGAAAGACCCTGGCCAAGCTTTTGACGATCCAAACGGAAAAACAGGTCACTGCCTGAGTTTAAAGAGAAAAAGAGAAAAGACAAATGCCAAGGAAAGAACTAGTAGGGAAAGTGGTGTCGAATAAGATGCAGAAGACCGTTGTTGTAGCGGTCGAAGGTCTTGCTTCCCACAAAAAATATGAAAAGCCGATGTTGCAGACCCGCAAGTTCAAGGCTCACGATCCGGAGAGCAAGTGCCAGTTGGGCGATCGTGTCAGACTGCGAGAGTGCCGGCCTTTGTCCAAAGAAAAGCGCTGGCTGGTTATTGATGTTGTCCATGGAGAAGAAGCACTCTCCGAAATCGGTGAGGTAGGCAATCTATGATTCAACAGCAAACACGATTATCGGTAGCGGATAACACCGGAGCACGCGAGCTCATGTGCATTCGTGTTCTAGGTGGATCGAACCGCCGCTACGCCTCAGTCGGTGATGTCATCGTTGGCGTCGTCAAAGACGCCCTGCCTAATATGCCGGTGAAAAAATCGGAAGTGGTAAGAGCAGTGGTCGTGCGCGTGCGCAATCACGTTAAGCGCCCAGACGGCTCGACGATTCGCTTTGACGACAACGCCGCCGTGATTATTCAGAAGGATGGCAACCCCAGAGGGACGCGCGTCTTCGGACCAATCGCCCGTGAGCTGAGAGACAAGAACTTCACCAAGATCATTTCCTTAGCGCCAGAGGTACTCTAAATGGCAGTTGAGACAAAGAAAAACATAAGTTATGCCAAGGCTCCCATTGCTAAGAAAGTGAAAATGGGTGGTCGCAAAGTGGTGTCGTCTGCGCTTATTAAAAAAGGAGCCAGCAACCTGGTGCCCAAGATCCACGTTAAGCGTGGCGACCGGGTAATGGTAATCGCCGGTTCGAAAGAACAGGGCAAGGGCCAGACAGGCAAGGTTTTGTCCGTATTTCCCCGCACCGGCAAAGTGATTGTCGAAGGCATCAATATAGTTACCCGCGCCACCAGAGCCCGCGGTGCCGTAGGCAAGAGCGGCCTGATTAAAAAGGAATCGCCGATTTATGCCAGCCGGGTCATGCTCTACAGCACCAAATCAAAGAAAGCAGTAAGAGCCGAATTCAGAAAGAAAGAAGAAATCGACTAACTTAAGCGAACGGAGCGCTTATCAAATGACCGTTAATATCAAAGAGAATTATCAAAAAGAAGTGGTGCCGATGCTCAAGAAGCAGTTCGGTTACACCAACGATCTGGAAGTGCCGCGGCTTGCTAAGGTCGTCGTCAATATGGGTCTGGGCGAAGCGACTGCTAACGCCAAGGCGATTGACGGCGGTGTCAAGGATCTGGTCACGGTAACCGGACAGAAGCCGATCGTCAACCGCTCGCGCAAGTCGATTGCGACTTTCAAAGTGCGAGAGGGCATGCCGGTCGGGGCCTCAGTGACGCTGCGCGGCCGGCGCATGTACGACTTTCTGGCCAAGCTGATTCACATCGCTTTGCCTCGCATTCGCGATTTTCGGGGCTTGTCTGCCAGATCTTTTGACGGTCGAGGAAATTATTCGGTGGGAATCAAGGAGCAGTTGATCTTTCCTGAAATCAATTATGAGCAGGTCGATGCCATAAGAGGGATGGATATAGCGATTGTCACTACTGCTCGCACCGACCAGGAAGCCCAGGCGTTACTCGCCGCTTTAGGTATGCCGTTCAGGAGGTAAGCGTGGCCAAAACTTCGATTATTGATAAGGAACACAAGCGCCGAGTCTTGGCCTCGAAGGGCAAGTATCCGAGCGTCCGTCTGCATAATCGTTGCCGAATTTGCGGACGTCCGCGTGGCTATTATCGCGACTTTGGCCTCTGTCGTTGTTGCCTGAGAAAAATGGTCCACGATGGTCTTATTCCTGGCGTCACCAAGTCTAGCTGGTAGGAGAGTGTAAATGCCGGTCACAGATTCGATTTCTGATATGTTGGCGCGTATCAACAACGCTGCTAGGGTGCAAGCTCCGGCGGTGGAAATGCCTGCCTCAAAACAAAAGGTCGCATTGGCCGAACTTTTGAGGAATGAGGGCTTCATTTCCTCTTTCGAAACGAAGTCTTTGGGCACGCCAGCGCAAAAGATGCGGATAGTTCTCAAATATGGACCGAAAGGCGAACGGGTCATTCAGGGACTGAAACGGGTAAGCCGTCCGGGCCTGAAGGTCTATCGTTCTGCCAAGAAAGTGCCGCGCGTATTTGGCGGCCTTGGAGTTTCGATTATCAGCACGAGCCGCGGGTTGATGACCGATCGCCAGGCGCGTAAAAGCAATATCGGCGGCGAAGTTATAGCGCAGGTATGGTAGGCCGTGGCAGTGAGCCTGGCGCTGGCTAGGAGCCTGCGTAGCGAACGGGGGAAGAAGCGGAGAAGGCGAAGGATGAGCCGACGGAGCGATTAAAAAAAAGTATGGTGAGGATTCAGAAATGTCACGTATAGGTCGAGCACCAGTCGTAATACCATCCGGTGTTACGGTTGATATCAAAGGGAATGTCGTCTCTATTAAGGGACCGAAAGGTCAACTTACCCAGACGATCCGCCCGGAGATTGCCGTTGAGCAAAAGGACGGCAAAATTGGTCTTGTGCGCAAGTCTGACGATCGGATGGTCCGCAGCCTGCACGGCTTGAGCAGGACGCTTGTAGCCAACATGATTAAGGGCGTTACTGTCGGTTTTCAGACTGAGCTGGAAATCGTCGGTGTTGGTTACCGCGCCCAGATGGAAGGCAAGAAACTGATTATGCAGCTCGGTTATTCGCATCCAGTTGAAGTGGAGCCACCGAAGGGCACTGAGATTGCCGTCGGTAAGGGCAACGTCATTACCGTCAGCGGTATTGATAAGCAAGCCGTTGGCGATCTGGCCGCATTCATCCGTGACCGGCGGCCGCCTGAGGTTTATAAAGGCAAGGGCGTTAAGTATGCGGGCGAGTACATAAGGCGCAAGGCCGGTAAAGCAGCCGCCAAGAAGAAATAACGGAGCTAACGACAATGATCACTAAGCCAGACAGAAAGCGAACAAGGTTGAAGCGCCACATGCGCATTCGCCGCACCCTGAAAGGGGCAAGCGATCGGCCGCGGCTTTGCGTTTATCGCTCCAACAAGCATATTTATGTGCAAATCATTGACGATGCCACAGCCCAGACCCTGGTGCATGCCAGCACTCTCGATCCGGAGTTGCAGGGCAAATTGCAGAAAACCTGGAATAAGGATTCCGCCCAGGCCGTTGGCGAACTCGTTGCCAAGCGCGCCAAAGGCAAAGGCATCGGCGCGGTCGTGTTTGACCGCAGTGGTTATATCTATCACGGGCGAGTCGCCGCAGTAGCAGAAGCTGCCCGGCAGGCTGGACTCGATTTCTAAAGGATGAGTCAGAGGAGATTAGCGTGAATTACAGCGAAGCGGAGGGCGGCGAGGAGCCGGCATTAGCGGAGCCTCTGGTACGCGCGGAACGAGTGAAGGATGAGCGAGAGGAGCGCTTAAAACTATGAATCCACCAGCACAAAGCGGAGAAGAGGGAGGAGCAGGCGAAGGCCGTAAGGGTCGCCGCACTTCCAGCCGTGAGTCCAACCGCCGTTCCGGCGATGATCAAGGCAGACAGCGCCTTGAATCCGAATGGGAAGAAAAAATCATTCAAGTACGCCGGGTGACCAAAGTCGTCAAAGGCGGAAAGAAGTTGAGTTTTCGCGCCGTTGTTGCAGTCGGCAACAGCAAAGGCCAGGTTGGCATTGGTGTGGGCAAAGCTGCCGAAGTAATAAGCGCCATTCAAAAAGGTGTGGTCGATGCCAGAAAGAGCCTGGTGAAAGTGCCTCTGGTTGGCACCACCATTCCTCACCAGATCGTGGGCAAGCGCGGCTCAAGCAGAATTCTGCTTAAACCCGCCGCCAAGGGTACCGGCGTAATCGCCGGTGGTGCCGCCCGAGCGATTCTCGAGCTGGCCGGTGTTGGTGATGTGTTGTCCAAGTCGCTGGGATCAAGAGCACCGCTCAACGTCGCCCGCGCCACAATCAATGGACTGAAAGAATTGCGACCATTCGAAGAAGCAGCCCGCCTGCGCGGCATTAGCATGAAGCAAATGCTCGCCTGAAGGCCGCTACGATTTAAGGAACAGAGAAGACTATGTTGAAGATCACTCTCACTAAAGGTTTGATAGGCAAGACCGAAACTCAGCGCAAAGTTGTCGCTGCGCTCGGTCTGGGGAAATACGGCAGTTCAGTCGTGCGTGCCGATTCGCCCACGATCCGCGGCATGATCAATAAGGTTTCCCACCTGGTCACGGTGGTGGAAGATAAGAGCGCTCAGCCTAAAGAAAAACCGGTGAAAAAGGCTGCTCAACCGAAAAAATAAGCAAAATAGTTTCGCCGAGTCCTACTGCCGGGGCAGCTGGGCGCAAGGCGATTAAGGAGATAGACGATGAACCTCGATAATCTACAGCCGGCGCCTGGATCGACCAGAAGGCGCAAGCGGGTGGGGCGCGGGCGTGCTTCCGGTCACGGTAAGACGAGCACGCGCGGGCACAATGGTCAGGGCCAGCGCTCGGGTGAATCTAAGCGTTTTGGCTTTGAAGGTGGACAGACTCCCTTGTTTCGCCGCCTGCCCAAGATCCATAACTTTGACCAGGTGGAAGGCCGCCAGTGGGTGGAGGTTAACGTTGGCTTGCTCAATGCTCTACCGGCCAATAGCGACGTTACGCCAGAAAGCCTGGTTGAACACAAGGTTTTACGCAAACATACGGACAGCCTGAGAATTCTCGGCAATGGTGAATTGAAAGTTGCTTTGAAAGTACAAGCTCACCATTTTTCCGCTGGCGCCAAAAGCAAAATTGAAGCCGCCGGTGGCTCTTGTGCCCTGATCGAAGCCAAGCAAAGTCAAAAGGCGTAGCGTAGGGGGCGCTCTACTAGAGCGCCCGGGCATGACGGAGCGTTTACCGATTAGAATTGGCCCTTATCTAGTTAAGAAAACGGCCTAATTGAGGATCTTCCAGGATGCAGAGTGTTTCGAGAAAAGGTGGCAAGATCGGGTCTCCCGAGGACGTGCTCAAGCTGCTTAATGCAGCCGGACTGAAAGAGCGGATTTTCTTCACCCTCTTCATGATCGCCATCTATCGAATTGGCGTGCACATCCCGATTCCCGGGGTCGATCCCTCAGCCTTCATGAAGCACCCCGAACTGGCCCAGAATCTGCTCGGCATGATCGACCTCTTTACCGGTGGCGCTCTCAATAAGCTCTCCATCTTCTCGATGGGTATCGGTCCCTACATCACTGCTTCGATCATCATGCAGCTACTGGCTGTGGCCATACCGAGACTGGAAGAGCTGCAAAAGCAATCGGGCGAGCAAGGCCGCAAGCAGCTCCAGCAGTACACGCGCGTCGGCACAGTGGCTCTGGCGATTTTTCAGTCGATGGTCCTGGGCAATATTTTGATGAAGATTCAAAATCCGCCGGTGGTTCTCACTCCCGGACCTTTATTTCTGATCACCACGACGATTATTCTCACTTCCTGCGCGATTTTGATCATGTGGATGGGTGAGCTTATTACTGAGCGTGGCGTCGGTAACGGCGCTTCCCTTTTGATTTTCCTGGGGATCGCAGCTAGGCTACCTGTGATGATTCGCAACACGGCTGAGGCGGTTCAGACCGGACAATCGCCTACCTGGGGCGTGGCTGTTCTTTTGCTTGTCTTTCTCGGTCTGGTTGTCCTGATTGTCTGCTTGCAGCAGGGAGTGAGGAAGATCCTCGTCCTGGGCGCGCGCCGCAACGTCGGCCGGCAGGTTTTCGCCGCGCCTGATGACTATATTTATTTACCGGTCAATCCTTCCGGCGTCATGGCGATCATCTTCGCCTCATCAATATTGATGTTTCCGGCGACTTTCATGTCGCTTGTCGGCCGGGCAGGCGGCGGCCAGAATTTCTATCAAGCGATCACGACCGCTCCTTTTATTGGAGGAGCCGTTCAATCCTTTGCCGAAAACGCCTCTTTCAAAGCTATGCTTGAGAATAATGCCGTCCAATCGGTGTGGAGTTTTCTTGTCACGGAGACGGCCAATACTTTCTCCTACTATCATTGGGAGCATTCGCTTCTCTACTTCGTTCTGATTCTCGTCTTTGCCTTCTTCTATGCCTCTATCGTGCTACCAGTTCGCGATATGGCTGAGAACTTAAGGCGCAGTGGAAGAGCGATTCAGCACGTAAGACCCGGGCGTCCCACGGCCGAGTTTCTTGATTCCACGCTCAATCGCCTGGTTTTCATTGGCGCCACCTGTGTCGGCATCATCGCCATTCTGCCCATTCACGTCGAGCAATTGACTTACGTGCAAACCCTGCAAGGACTGGGGAGCACATCGCTCATCATTCTTGTCGGTGTGGCTATCGATACGCAGCGGCAGATTCTTACCCATGCCTTGTCGGCACAATATCAGGCGCGCGGATTATTCAAAACTCCCGGACAGAAGAAGGAAATTTGAGTATGCGGATACTTTTTTTGGGGCCGCAAGGCTCAGGCAAGGGTACACAGGCGAAGAAATTGCATGATAAAACCGGCTTGCCGCATCTTTCTTCCGGCGATCTTTTGCGCCAGGCGGTGGCTGACGGAACGCCGGCCGGTAAGCGAGCCAAGCAATACATGGAAGCCGGTAAGCTTGTGCCCGATGATGTCTTGATCGCTATGTTCGGCGAAAGACTGCCCAAACCGGAATACAATGGCGGCTATATTCTTGACGGTTTTCCCCGCAATCTCGCCCAGGCGAAAGCTCTTGACGTTCTTTTGTCGCACCTGAACCAGCCTCTTACTCATGTGCTCAACCTGACAATTGACGATGGCGTGGCTATGGAACGCATGACCGGCAGGCGTATTTGCTCGAACAAAAGCTGTGGTGCGATTTACCATATCAAGACGGCACCACCGAAGCACGACGCCATCTGTGATCTTTGCGGCAGCGTTCTCATGCAGCGCTCCGATGATACGCCGGAAGCTTGCCGCGAGCGCCTGAAGATCTACCATGACGAAACCGAGCCTCTGGTAAGCTACTACCAAGCCAAGCACATTTTGCACGTGGTGGATGCCAACGCTGATCCAGAAACCGTCTTTGCCAAAATAGCTGAGGCGCTGAAGCTGGAGAAGATGAGTGCTAAGTAGAAGATGATACTGACAGTTGATTCAGATATTGAGCTAATCCGTAAATCAGGCAAACTTGCCGGTCAAGTACTGGAACACATAGCTTCTCTGGTGCAACCTGGCATTACCACCTGGGAGCTGGATCTGGCTGCTGAAAAGGCGATTCGCGATGGCGGCGCCCAGCCGACTTTTAAGGGCTATCGCAATTTCCCCTGTACGATTTGCGCTTCGGTCAACGAAGAAGTCGTCCACGGCATTCCCAATCGCAGCAAAACCCTCAAAGAAGGCGATGTCATTAGTCTTGATATAGGCGTAACCTTCAGCAAGAAAGTGGACGGCAAAAACTTTGACTTCATTGGTGATACCGCACTCACCGTACCGGTGGGTCAGATCTCGCCCAGGCTGGAGAAGCTATTAGCTGACACTAAGGCATCGCTCTATGCCGCCATCGAGGCTAGCCGCGCCGGCAACACTCTGGATGATATAGGCGGGGCGATTGAGGACATCGCCAAAAGGAACGACTATGGCATCGTCCGCGATTACGGCGGCCATGGCATCGGCCCCAATTATCACGAGGATCCATTCATTTTCAATTACCGCACAGGCAGCAAGGTCAAATTGAAACCTGGTATGGTTATTGCGGTGGAACCGATGTTTAATCAGGGCGGTGATCGGGTGCGTACTAAATCAGACGGATGGACAGTTGTAACGCAAGATTACAAGCCATCTGCACATTTTGAACATTCACTGCTTATCACAGAAGGCCGTCCAGAAATCTTGACAAAGCGACCGAACGAGGTCATTTCATGACAAAACAGGGTGTCATTGAATTTGAAGGGACGATCAAAGAATCCCTACCCAATGCCATGTTTCGGGTCGAATTAGACAATGGTCACAAGGTCTTGGCCCATATTTCCGGCAAGATCCGCAAAAACTTTATTAAGATTCTTCCAGGAGATCGGGTGCGGGTAGAGCTAACACCGTACGATCTAACGAG
>PSRH01000202.1 GCA_003175915.1 Candidatus Melainabacteria bacterium
AGATGGCAAGCGAGATCGCGATTGCCACATTTACTAATACGCCAAAGCCTACCCAAGCGCGGACAATCTTGCGGGTGTTCGCTTCCCGTGCTAGTGCATCTTTGTTGGATTCTACATCTACTGATTCAAATTCACGAAGTGCTGTGGTCAACTTCGTCATGGTACCTTGTATTTCCGTAAGGGCTAAGGGCATGCTCATGTAATAGGCAAATTTGTCGTGTGTGTCGAGAGATTCTTTGTAGGCGCGGGCAAGCTGCAGTTCTCGATCGGCAAGGGTCTCAAGGTGCTTCAGAGCAAGAGACTGTTTGGCGTCATTCTTAACTAGTTCATCGAGCGCTGCAAATTGAGCCGGCACGGTTCCCACGATGTTTTCATAAGAAGAACTAGCTTCTTTCGAACTAGTTGTGCGATACAAGAAGAGCGCCATGGAGCCCCTTACCATTGAACTAATGATTTCTTCGCTGCCCGCGATCACATCCTTTGCGTGCGAAGCCCGCCTGGTCTCGAGCTCGGCGTTATTCAACAGATAACAAAGCACGAATATAAACAGTAATTCGAAGGCAATCGGCACTCCGATCAAGACGAATGCTTGTTGTGAAAGTTTAAGATTCATCGGATCGCCTTAACAGAGTTCGCCCTCTAATAGCATGCCACCGATTAGCGTATACGAAGCCATCGGGTTGCCGATAATCGTTTATCCATTCTGTTTTCCGGGTAAAACCTTGGGAGGTTCTGGCGCTATTTCTGCGGTTTAATTTGATAGTGTTGGGGGCGTTCGCTAATCACAGCCAATATTATGGCAAAGATTCTCGTCGTTGAAGATAATTCCCAGCTGAAAGCGTTGCTTGCTGACTGGTTGATTAGCGATGGCCACGTCGTCGATGTTCTCGACAATGGCTTAGATGCCCTGGAATATATTAAACAGTTCAAGTACGATTTGATTGTTCTGGATTGGGAGTTGCCGGGACTCGAGGGTGTTGAAATTTGCAGGCGATTCCGGCAGGGTGATGGCACCACGCCAATTTTGTTTCTAACGGTAAGAGATAAGATTCAGGAAAAAGAGATTGGTTTTGGAGTGGGGGCCGACGACTACTTAACCAAACCATTTCATATGCGGGAGCTATCTATGCGGGTGCGTGCTTTGTTGCGCAGGCCTGCGGTCTGCCAGGATAACACCATGAAAGTTGCGGACTTAACTCTGGATCGCGCCTCGCACAAAGTAAAGCGAAACGGTACTGAAATTACGCTTGTGCCGAAAGAGTTTGCCCTTCTAGAGTTTTTAATGCGTCATCCGGATGAAATTTTCAGCTCGGAAGTGTTGCTAAATAGCGTTTGGCCCTCGGATATAGAAATTGCTGCTGACACGGTGCGCATACATATCATGCGGCTGAGACGCAAAATAGACAAACCTGGCTGCCGTCCTATGATAAAAACCTTGCATCGGATAGGCTATATGTTGGAGTCGGGCAATGCGGGTGCGGCAAGTAGCCATTAACCGATACACGGCCAATTCGATGAAAAAGCACAACCGAAGATTTCCCAATTCAAATATATTTTGGGCAGCTGCTCTATCCGCATCATTTGTAACTCCAGCTTTTTCCGCCGGTGACTGGGAGGAGTTGGTCGATTCCACCGATCAGGCCCTATTGAAGCAACAATTCAGAGAAGCCGAATTGAAATCTCTAGAGGTTGTGCGTGTTGCAAGAGAGAGACAATTTCCCTTGCCCAAGCTTTTGAAGGGACTTTCCTGTCTTGGCGAGGCTTATGCCGGTCAGGGCAAATGGAAGCTAGCTGAAGATGCGTTTAAGCAGGCGATTGCAGTGCACTCAAAAATACCTGACACGATTCGCTTACATGCAGATTTGGCAAACATGAAGGCTGAGCTTGCGGAAGTTTATACGGCCGAAAATGACTGGCCCCGAGCGGAAAAAGAGTGGGAATCTGCAAGAAAGTTCTGGCAGGAAGCTATGCCGATTACGACTGAGCCGATGGTCGTCGCAACTGTAAAATTGGCTCAGATTTACTTGGCGGAGGGTAACTACGCCGATGCAATTGAAAGTGCCGGCCTGGCAGAAAAGATGTCGGCAAGCCTAAAATCGCCGGAGTCTTATAAAGTGGCAACCCAGACCGTGCTGGCTTGCGCATATGCTAAGCGAGGCCAATCTAAAGAGGCAGAAGGTCACTTCAGGCAAGCACTTGCTGCTGCGAAGCGTTCCGACAATGGGCAATTGCGCGATACCACCCCTGTCGTCCTGAGTTATGCAGACTATCTGTCCTCTTGCGGCAGACTAAATGAGGCCCTATCGGCTCTTCGCCAATTAGAAAACTCCTTGCCAGTATGCTTTCAGGCGGATCGTCTCTTCGCCATTGCTCAGATCTATAGGCAACAGCATCAATATCGGCAGGCAGCATCTTACTACGAGCGGGCGGCGAACCTATATAGTTCTTCAAACGCTTCAAGAAAGATGGTGGTTGGTGCACTAATAGCTGCGGCCACAATGAGCTACTCTGCCCATGACCTGCCATGGTCTGCAAGAATTTGCGATGAAGTTATTCCGATGATGGGAGCAACCTACGGTAGCGATAATTTTCAGACCGCGTCGATTCTGTGTCACGCAGGAAATGTTTATAAGACATTGGCACAGTTTGACAGGGCGGACATTTTGTATAAGAGAGCCCTCGGTGCAGAGTTGCGAATGCCAATGCCTCGGCCCAGTGTCGGAAATGAACGCATCGGAAGAAACGTCATCGGACTTTTGACAAATACCGCTGATGCAATCGTTCAGCTCTCTGTGAGCACTAAGCACGCCGAGAAAACCTATACATTCTTTGAAGAGCAGCTCAAGGTCTGCCCGAATGATTGTCTTGAGCGTCGTCTGCTAAAGCGGTTAATTACTTGGAAGTTAGGCGAATTGGCAGCCCGGCTCGGAAAACTGGATGAGTCTGTGGCATTTTGTCAACTAGTCGTCCAGCAGCAGGAGAACGATATTCTACCAGGAATAGATCTGCCTAGAGTTCTAGAAACAATGGCATCTGTCTATATGCGCCAGCAAAAGTACAAACTGGCAAACGAAGCATTGTCGAGAGCAAAACTGTTGCGTGCTTCTAAGGCTTGAGCCAGCTATTTTCTCTGGCTTAACTTCAAACCAGCTCCGTAGAATTGATCGAAGCCATTGAAGGTGTTTTCGAGTCGCGCTCGAACAGTCTTGATTTTCTCTTTGTTGTTTGCATCCTCGTACTTTACTTCCATCATCGTGCTGCCATTTTTGGTAAACATCTTCAAACTCGTAATTGGATAGGTGTTTTCTTTGCCATCCTTTCCTTTGAATCCGATTGAAAGACCTTTGATGTTCGATAGATGAAGAACACCATCCGTTTTGGTCATAGCGAAGGAGAATTCTCTTTTATCAAAAACGAGATCATCGCTGATGAGAAATGATCCTAAAACTTTTTGTACGTGTAGAACTTTGGCGTCTTCCGGGCGAGTCATTATCACGCTAACTGTGCCTTTATCCGCTGTGAGCTTTACTTTTTCAGCTCCCAACATTGAAACACCCGTGGCGGCGTCACCCCCAACGGTCTTGCTAATTTGATCTTTATTGTAGGTGACGCTGATCTCTCGCTTCTCCGGCTTGTGCTCCTTACACCGATCTGATGCAGCCCTTTTGATTCCTTCATAGTCTCGCTGCAATTCCCTAATGAAAGCAAGTGATGCAAGTGGACCTACGGACAGTCGTTCTGTGCCTCGTTTACTCATTGGTGGAACATCTGACATGATTGCGGTCCTCCTTCCATGTAAGGGCTGGCGCCTGCTCAGTAGTGTTGCCTTCCCACTGCAGGCGCCAAGGACCAGATTATTGAAAAGTTGTATCGAAGTTGTTTCCTCGGGGTAACAACTTGAGCAGTGACTTGAATCCCAAGACGTAGCTATTGCACCGTCACACTCCCCGACAAAGAGGCCCGACCTTATCTCCTTGGCCGAAGATTTTGCAAGCGTTGCTTGCCTGTGTCAACCAAACTTGAGATGCATGTAATATTTCTGACTGTTAGTACTTAAACGTTGCTCAAAGTTTTCTCGAAGCCGTAGAAAAATCCTTCTGGCGATACGGAAAGCGCAGTCTTAGAGAGTGTTTACGCTTTTCTTCACGTCTTCTACACGCTGGCCGTTCAACATAGAACTAGTTCCTCTAAGAGAGCGTCATGATCTCGAATATATAAAGGAACAGAGAAATGCCGAGGTTCAATAAAGCAGTACCGGGCTGTGTAGGGGAATGTATCAATGAAAGCTTGGTTTGGAAGTTTGATTTCGAAATGGTTCAATGAAGACAATGGAGGAAGCGAAAGTCAAGGCTACAATGCAGGATCTCAAAGTGATTCTGCTAGGCGCTTGAATGAATTGCGACTAAGACAAGTATCGGAAGGTTGGAGTCCAGACCGGATCGCGCCTAGACAGGGAGAGTTGATCAAACATTGGACAACAGGCGATGGGAAATATGAGCTACCCATGCCCACGATCTCGTCAGATTCCTGGAGTCGACTGGAAGATTTCCTCGCCTCAAGAAGGGCGGCTTCCAAGCTAAAGGAAAACTCCGATAGTTCTGATCACATGCAGGCCGTTACGCGGTAACTGGACCAAAGAATTCCAATTCTGAACGTTACCCGATCGCTCTTTTGCGTTCTTGTATTGGTACAGCTTTTGTCTATAGGCATAACCAGTAGCGAATCATTGCTCACATCCATAAGTACGTTAGGTCGGAACTCATCGACTGCATATACAAGGCGACGGTGTGTCTGTTCGATTCGTGTCGATAAGTTACAAATGCCCCTTAAACACGACCAAGATTTACCGGTCCTTAAACCGTTCAATTCTATTTTGGCAGCGGTAGACCCCATACGAAAGGCAACCGATGATCACATCGAGCTTCTTATTTGACCCGACTTTCGCAGTAACTGTGATTACTAACATATGCATCAAAATAACCTTCGTTCTATTTCTGTGCGTGGC
>PSRH01000287.1 GCA_003175915.1 Candidatus Melainabacteria bacterium
CATTTTGATGTCGTGCGCAGATGCAACGATAATGTGGTGGACCGTGCCAGTGGCCTTGCTCGCTAGCGGGTTGGCTATGCTGGCTGTATTAGCCAAGAACAAACTTGGAGCTGGCCTGGGAATTTCAGCGCTTGGAATTTCGGCAGCCGTTATCTTGTTTTCGATGGAGATCTTGCCGGACATTGCATCAATGGAGCCATTTGAAGGCTACGTAAGGATTGTAAATGCCACACCCCCCGAGGTCAAAATTGGTGTGGAAGAAGCGCTTCACGGTTGGATAGATGAGATAAGTTTTCAAACAGGACGGCATCCTGCCACGCTGACGGGCGCCACTGAACTGCAGGCCTTTTTGAGCGAACCATGTCTTGTCTTGACTTCAGAAGATAAGCTCAATCAATTATCGGCCACGACGCGTTCACGCTTAAATGTACTTTTAAGAGCGAACGTCATTACCCATGCCCTCACGCCAGGTTATGTAATTCAGCACTCCGGGAACTTGCAGGATCCCATTCCTGTAGTAATGGTCGCCACTCCTGGGCTGGAAGATAGCAAGAAATGAAAAAGCTGAGTCTGAAAAGCCTATCCATCAGCAATCCATATTTGGATGAGCTTCGTACCTCATTTTTGGCAGGCCTCTGTACTTCAGTTTTCAATTTTTTCGATCGTGGTTATCCGCTTACCAAAGTCATGACACCAGGCGCGCGCCAAATCATAGAGGACAATGTGCCGGCTATCTTTGCCATATTTCATGGACGCATCATTGGCATGCTCCATATTGTCGAACAGCGAAGCAAAATTACTATTCTCATCAGTCGCAGTCGAGATGGCGAGATGATCGCCCGCATTGCCGAGAACATTGGTTACTCGGTTGCCAGGGGTTCACCAGCGTTTAAAGCTGTTGAGGGTGCACTTCAGATGGTGGCAGCGGCGCGGGCCGGTCAAAGTCTGATGCTCACGGTTGATGGACCGAGAGGTCCTGTCTATACAGTAAAGCCCGGAGTGATCAGGATTGCCGAAATAACCGGGCTACCCTTGCTTCCCTTTTTCTGCAATTTCAGAACAGAAGGCACCGTGGTGAAAAGCTGGGATCTGATTACCGGCGGATTCTATGGCTCGCCAATGCTTTATATGATTGGCGATCCGCTCTATGTTCCCTCTGGATGCTCCGCTGAAGAGCAAGAGGATTTACGGCGGCAACTGGAAGAACAAATGAATTTCCTGCGCGTGCAGTCTGAGGAATTCTGGAAGTTGGATCGAAAATAGTGACGGCCAGATTCTCAGGAATTCTCACATTTGCGGCAGCCCGGTAAAGGTCCAGACGCAGAAATACATTCCGATAACAAAGGCAGCCATCCCAAAGAGGGCAATCTGAATGGCGGCACGGTGTCCCTCCAGCGAATTAAATGAGATCTTCAATCCACCGGCTACTAAAAGCGCGCCGACGATGAACATTAGGATCCGCTCAACAAAATCTTCCAACTTTTCACCAGCAAAGGGGAGAATCAGGTCAATTGTAATGCCTGGTTGTCAGGAGTCAACGGGGCGGATGGTACGATCACGCACAGGAAAATTGAAATGCGGTTTAGAGCTGAGGAGCTAGTTTGGTGACCGTTCAAACCAAGAGTTACAGACCTTTCGTTGACGTCGGAGGCGGCGTCCAGCTTTACGTAGAAGACACCTGTGAGGGTTCTTCAGGCACAATCGTCTTTATACCGGGGTGGGCAATCGGCAGTAGGGTCTTCGAGTATCAATTTCAGCACCTGGTGCCGCGTGGCTATCGTTGCATAGGCGTCGATCTTCGCGGTTTTGGTAACTCCGATAAACCCTGGGGAGACTACAACTATGATGTTTTCGTCGACGATATACGGGAAGTCCTCGATGCGCTCGAACTGGATGACCTGGTTCTTGCTGGCCATTCGATGGGTGCGGCAATTTCTTTGCATTACGCCGCTACCCAAAAAGATGATCGGGTTAAAAAGCTACTGTTGATCTCGCCCGCTGCTCCTTGCTTTGTGCGCAAAGACGATTTTCCTTTCGGAGTCGAGAAAGCGGTCCTTGATCAAATGATCAACGATTGCCTGAAGGACCGAGTGAAATTGTTGGCTAAGTTCGGAGACTCGCTTTTTTCGAAGCCGGTAAGCCCGGCCCTGGCTCGATATTTCCACAGTCTGGTTATGGCTGCCTCGCCGTATGCCACGCTCAAATGTCTTGAAGCCCTTCGAGACACTGATCTGCGCAAAGACATGGGACAAGTAAAGGTTCCCACTCTAATCATTCACGGAAGGCAAGACGCAATCGCACCATTTGCCCTTGCCGAAGCTCTCCACAGGGGGATCGCTAATTCCCAACTTATTTGTCTGGAAGAGAGTGGCCATGGAGTTTTCTATGAGGACCTGGCAGAGTTCAATCGACATCTGATCGAATTTGCCAGAGGCTGATGTCACTAAAAATTCTACTGAGTTCGGTAGTATGTCTTTTTAGAAAGAGAAAATGGCGCCCTAGGCTTTCCTCATAAATCCAAGGTGGGATGATCTTCCCCACCTTCGCATTTGTGCCGTCCGCATCAGCTGTCGGTTGGATACCCCGCACCCCGAGGCCTATTCTTTTCTGGCCATTCATCAGAACGTATGACCATCAGGGTGCGGGGACTGTCATTGCTTCCAGCAGACCGTTGTGCTGGCTATTGTCTTCGTGCCTTTGTATTGGCGACGAGACCATCAACCGCTGTCAGGAACGGAAGGACGGCCTGATTCGCGGCGTTCCCGAAGAGATTCAACACCTCGACGGCGAACTTGAGCGAATCTTCCATCTCCTCTTCGAAGAGAAGCACCAGGAAGTACGCCGTGTCGCCGCCAGTCAAAGTCCATGCGACCAGTCCCACATAGACCTCGATCCATTGATCGTTGGGACTGCCGAATGTGACGCTGTAAAGTCGGATGATCGCCTTTCCGCCCTCCACGGAGACTTCTTCGCCACCGGCCGGCTCGAACCACGGCAACTGCGCCACGTCAGCGTAACTCCTGGCATCCGCCTCCCAGATAAGCCTACGCATGTTTCTTTCTCCCCATCGGTTTCGTCGATCCACAAGCCCTACGTCGGACTTGTGCCCTCCGGAGCAGCTATCCGTCCGGTACATCAGCACCCCGACGCAGGGTTGCTTTTCTGATGGAAGACCCATTGGCAGAGCGGCCCTCCGTCGGGGTGCAGGGCATCGTTCTCTTTATTGCTCGTCGGACGCCAGCGGCTCATGGTAGCCCACGAGCTGCACGAGTTCGGCGAAGAACGGGAGGCTCGTCTCGTCCACCGCCTCGCCGACCAGTTTCAGGTTCTCGAGAATGAACTCGGGAGTGTCGCTCTCCATCCCCTCCGCATCGTAGATGAGGATGAGAAAGAGGCGCGCCTCTCCGACAGTCGGAGTCAACCTGACCCGTGCCACGTAGACGCCGACGGGTTCGACAGCTTCGACGATGTTGACAAAGGTGGTGTAGAGCTCGATGCGGGCCGTCCCCCAGTCGCCCTGGGGCTCAGCAAAGTCCACCTGCCTGACGGGCAAACTTTTGACAGCATCGAACGTCTGTCTCGTAGACTCCACCCCGCGAGTTGCCAGCTTTTCCATGACCATGCTTCTCCAACTGTCCACGATCCGCAACAGACCCAATCCGCATCGCTCTTCGCTCGTGACCCGTCCTCACCCAGCTTGCGCAATTACAGCGCACTGCCACAGTGACAGGAGCGGCAGCGAGATTGGATCGTCACCACATACGGTGGGACAATTTGGTCATCTCGGCTGGCTGCTGCGCTGAATGAGGAAAATCGATTACTACCGGATCGAAGAAGAAGTGGCGATACCGTCACTCTGCACTTGCCGAGCAAGCATGCGCAAGCATCTTAAGGAAATTCGCAACAGACCTACGACTTGCCTAAACAACTGTGCGCCCTAGCGATCGAGGGCTTGCGCGAACTGGCAAGTGCGTAACTTCCACCCCATAGCCAAACAATTAAACCGCCGTTGCCCATAGGCAGAACGGGCTCAGTCAATATTTTGTTTACCGTAACTGCTAATTGAACGGCGCATTCTGGAAGCTCAACGGCACGGTCACCATCCTGATAGTCAAACCTAAGCGCTCCCTAACTTTGAGAGTTATGGTTGACTGAGCGATATCGGAGGCCGGCGCCTGGTCACCGCCGCTGCCTAGCTTTAATTCCCAAGACTTATGCGGGAAATACGCGTCTGAACTATTGAGGACGAACGTTGTAGGTCGCTATCAGTGACTTGGCCCTTGCTCATTAGGTCTATTGCGATGGACAGTACGAATACGGCACCATATGGTGTTCGTTCTCCGATCCATGTGGGAGCAGTTAAGCAGCGACAAGATTCAGCAGCAATCAGGACAATTGGACTACCAATAGGATCGATTGTGCCTTGCGGTTGAATCTAGATATTGCTCCACGAACCCTGACGAAGTCTGTCGCAAACCCCGATGAAAGGAGGGGTCAAGAATGCCGGAGGACCGCAAGCCGAAGCTGTTCCTGTCGGTCGGTGGCACAGCCGAGGCACTGGCTGAGGGCCGGATCACTCAAGTCGATCTTGAGGATCCGCCGCCGCTGTTTTTCTATCTCGGCGACCTGGATGCCCTCTTGCGGCGGAAGGAGGTGGAGGACCTGCCGCAGGCCCTCTTTCTGGCCTTGGTGAAGGCCCTGTCTAAGGCAAGGCAAGAAGGCCGTCTGCAGTGGGTGCCGGCGATTCCGTATCCGACGGTCGGCATCGGACATCAATTGTTGAACACCCTGCTGCGCAACAACGAATTCCCAGAGATCCCTCGCCCCGATACCTTCGACCTGGAGATCTGGATCACAACCGTCACGGAAGCCTGCAAGGGCATCGGATTTGATCCGGTAACCTAAGGTGACAAAGGGGGTGATGTCCCACACCCATGCCGTCAAACACCGCGGCTGCTAGAACTTAGCAGTCGCGGTGTTTACGCAGCGTAGCCCAGGGCCCATTATTGTCTTTCGGCTAGCACTCGATATCCGCCGAGTGGCGTTTTCTTTCTTTTTTGCTTTTATGGGCACCGTATGTGATATCATCCTGATCTTATTCCCCCTCAAACCACCTGGGTTACTTTTGTACTGGCAACTTGATTTCGATAGATCTATTTCGGCAAATAGTAGCTCCTCTTCCCAGCCACTGCGCAAGCAGGCAATCATCCAAAGCTTGCGCTAACTGTCAACTAGGTAACTTTGACTTGACCCTCGGCTAGTCGCCATTTTTGCCGACCAGGCCATTGAAAAAATTACTTCGAATTTCCTAACATGCGGCCACTTTTTCGCTCGCATTTGCAGGAACAACTACCTCAAAAACTTCAGCCATTCTCCCTTCCAATTCATAAAAAGCTACCTAGCGGTGGCGTGGCTTTGGCTGGCCGATCGGCAGAGCGATTCGAGTTGTCTATTTCCCATCATTTCCGTAACCAACAAGGAGAACAAAATGATTCTTCAACACATTATTCACGGGTTTCTGATCATCGTAGTCGTATTCTTTGGACTGCCCGCCATCTACGCTTTCGCAGTTGGCACCTTAACCGGCAGCAGGACTAGTTCTTC
>PSRH01000007.1 GCA_003175915.1 Candidatus Melainabacteria bacterium
GAGTCTGGTTCGGTTTCGTTCAACTTGACTGCGCTCGGTCGACAGTTGCTGAAGGAGCAAGCCGCCACCGCCGGTGTCTCCAATGGTGATTACGTCGAAATGCTCATTCGTGAGCGCTCCGGCATGCCACCTTTGAGACTGCCTCCATCTGCAAAACAGACTGGCCCGAAAGGCGGAGCGAAGTCATTTTTCTTCGGAAAGAATCGAGGCACCACCACCGCTGTTTGTGTTACCCCTATGGCTCATCGCTTGCTCGATGAGCAGGTTGCCGCATCTCGCATGAGTCGTGGTGACTATATCGAGTACCTGCTGCGTGAAAAAGGCGGCGTTATTGATGAAGTGGTAGCCACTTCTCAACCAGCGCAAGCCGAAACCGTTACTCCTCAAGCGTCGTTCACAGCAACAACTTCTGTCGAACCAGCTCGGGAAGTTGCCTACGCGCAACCGGTGCAACACTCAACCAGCGATTGGAGCACCAGCAACTAAGCGCTGGAGCTAGCTAATAACCAAAGACTTGAAGGAGCTTGGCTTGAGGCTGGGCTCCTTTGGTTTTGGTGCCCTTCGTCAAGTGGCCGGTTCACCCGCTGCATTACTCACCATATATGGTGACATTTAGAATCGCCGGCGCCCTAGTGGCTTTGAATAGCGATCATTGGGGCGCGGCGCCTGAGCCTCTTCAGCCGACGGCTTACGCATAAGAAACGACGCGCCGACGACCAGGCAAATGGCACCGATTGCCACCCAGGAAAAGATACCGCCCATCTCTGGCCGTTTCTTTGCAGTGACGGTTGTCCATCCGTCATCTGGCGAAACGAATCCGTCAACGGTTGTACTGTGAATGAAATTATTGAACTCAGACTGTGTCAGAAGGTAGTCGCTAACCTTGATCACTTTTCCGGAACGAGTGCCAGATGCCGGTACCAATTCGCCTTTTAGGTAATCAACACCTTGACCGGTAACCCATTTAGCCTTGGCGACTTTGTAGTCTGTCAATCGAATGTAGTGATTATCCCCTGGTCCATACGCGATCAGCCTATCCGCAGTGACCAATGTCGGTTGGGAGCGGCTATGAGCGACAACGTCGAAATCGTTCTTGGCAATATAGAAGAGCACCGCACTTAGGACAAGAAAGAGGATTCCTGTTAGAAGCCCGCCCTTAGCCGCCCCTTGTGACATGCTATTTCTCCAGTTGTTCTCTCTCGCGGGCAACGAGACTAAGTTCCCTTTGCTTTAGGTATTAGATTATACCGGGAGGCAATACTTTCCACGTCTTGCCTAATCGGTAATCTTTCAAATTATCGTCGGTGCCGTCACTTCGATCAGCACGATTGCAAGACATTTATTGCCGGCATTTCTGCCTGTACCGAACCCGCTTCTGCCGAAGCCAGAGCCAGAAAGATATCAACAACTTCCATACCCAGCCTCATATGGGCTTTCTGAGTAAAATGCGGCGTGACGCTTAGATAGGTGTGGATAAAAGATCTGGTAATGCCAAAGTTGTTGTAAGACATGGCCAGCCGTTTTAAAAACAACTTCGCTGCTCGTCTACCAGCGCGGTTGTCCAAAGTAAAGCGCTTATCCAAACTGAGTAGCTTGAGAATATCGGCTTCTGAAGGAAGCTCTTTGAGCGTCTCGCCTTCCTCAATGAAATCGTATCGACCAACTCGCCATTCCTCGGGCAGGTCGCTCTGGTCATAACTGCTGGCACAATCAAAGGCATAGCCGATATCATGAGCGGCGCAAAACTCATGCAAAGATCGCTGATAGACCTCGGCATGCCTTTCCAGAACACCGGCAACGACAAGCTCCCGATTCGTCAGAATAACGCCAATATCCCAGAACGTAGCCCTTACATGCAACTGAACGCCCAGCGTTGTGAGGAACGACTTGACCGCTCCCAGGACCAATTCCGTAGCTACCCATTTAGTACCGATGCAGGAATCGAGAATGTCTTGCTTGCCGAGAGTTTTCTTATTGATCAGATCCGCATATTTCTCGAAGGGACGGTCGTTCTTGAGCAGATAAAGCGGGCAAAATTCTATGTACAACTCAAGCGTCTGGCCCGCTTCAAAGATCGGCAGACACATAAGATTCTTAGTGGTGATGGAGATGATACCGCCAACATATTGTAGCGGTTTGACGGCCGCGATTATCTTTCGCTCTTGTAAAGCCAGTTTGGCGCGAGCAGGATCTCGGTTTTTTCGAGAGAAATTGCCTTCACAGTCAGTAGTGCTTTGCATAGGAAACTTTTCCTGAAGCATCTTGGTGGCATCTGTATCAACGCCACGTTCCGCCTTGCTCTTTGTACTGATTTAGATGATCACGCCTGATCTTACACTGATCTACCGCCGGATGTTTCATACCCTGCATTTTCCCCCAAGCCTTAAGAGCGCGTTCGTAGAAATCCAACGCCTCCTTCTTCCTTTGCAGTCCTTCCAAGCACTTCCCAAGAGTGAACATGCGGATCGCCCTTTCGTTGGCACCAGCACCGGGAGTGTTGATGGCACGCCGAGCCAGCGCATAAGCTTCCTCGCCACGGTCCATCTCCACCAGCGTCCCCGCCAAGGAATCTAAAACATAACCCAAGATCTTTCTCGATTTTCTTCCCAATCGTTCCAAGATCCCCTGTGCCTTCTTAAGCGATTCATAGGCGCCATTCAAATCACCTGCGTCTCGCTGGACGACGCCCAGGCTATTTAGGGTTTTGGCCACCTGTTCGCTTTCCTCTCCATGCAGTTTGGTTCGTCGCTCAAGCGCCTTTTTAAGTAGTTCAATACCGCGCTCCGATTGGCCGAGCATCGACAAAAAGCTTCCTATGTTCGTATGGAATTCGGAGAGGGCTTCCTGACCGGTGACGTCGTCTTTGTCCCACATCGCTTCTGCTTCATGTTGAGTCTGATCAATAAGAGCGAGCGCCTCTTCGTTTTTACCCTTGAGGGCGTAGATGTGAATGAGCAGACAAGTCTGCAACATGTTTGTTGTCGCATACATCTCAGTGAGCAGCGGCTCAAGCGCCGGCCATGTGCTTTCTTTTTCCTTTTCGGACCTCTGGCGGGGTTCTCCGACGACAATCGCTTCCGCATCGGAAAGTCGCCCTTCCCGTACGGCTTCGTCAGCCAGGATTGCTACCGATGATCGGCCAATCGCCAGGTCTGATCTAAAGATGAGATATCTCAATGGCCGCCCGATAGCCAAGTCGTATTGAGCGACTAGGGCGGCAATAGCAATTTGATCGGCACAGGCTATGGCAGCAGCCAGACCACCAGTGAGGAGCGTCTGGGCCATTATGGCAATGGCAGCCACGGTCACTATGAGACCAACCACTAGTGGTGGCAAACCGAGATTGTAAGCGCCAAACCATAAAAGATAGAGAAAACAGAGGACGACAGCCAACAACAAGTAGCCCAGAATATACGGGCCGCCGCCGTGCCTTTCCGTCACAAATCAGCACCGGCAACAGACGTCGGTGTGCTGCCTGTACGGCCCTTGTGAGCTGCATAGCTAAGGATCGCTTCCACCTGTCCTAAATAGCTAACAATGTATTGGGCCCGGAAGCCACGCTGTATGAAAGCTTCCAAACGCAGCCAGTTTTTGATCGTCTCGTGCAGGCTGGTAACATCTTTGCATACTGCTTCGATTTCCGCAGGCGAAGAGTTAGCGTGCAAGTGATGCATGCTCTTCTGAATCTGATCGATCTGCACAAGAACTTCGTTGGTGCTAGCTTGATCGGAAAGTATGTGCTTTTGCGGATCTTGCAAATAGCGGTTAACCATCACGCAAAAATCATCAATCAATAAACGGCTCGCTTTCAGCGGTTCTGACTGGGGTGTAAGAATCGGGGACTTGCGGTACGGTCCTGACTTAAGAATATTCACTTTCTTATCATCTAGCTGAGCGACAGCAAAAAGCGTTGTACCCAATGTACCGGTCACTCTGGCTGAGTCAAGCTGTTCGATAAGCCCGGCCGGGTCCAGTTGGCGGATCGATAGACCGGGATAGACAAGGGCTTTGTCAGCCGTCGATTCCCGCACATAGCCGGCGTTATTCTCAAGATCTTTAGCACTGGTGACATAGGTCATGGGATTGAGCGTGTCTACCCAGCCGTTGGCCACCCAGGTCTCCCATTCCTGCTGAATAGCGCTCAGGCGCCAGCGCCTCGGCAAGGCATAGACAGCAGCAGAGATACGTAAGCCCGGTTTGAGCTGGCGGATTGTTGCCGAGACATCTTTGACGAAATTGTTGACCTGCTGAATTTTCCAGGCAATCCAGACTTCCCGCGTTTCATCCGTGAGAAGATCCAGGTTCATGCCCGTGTCTTTCTCAAATCGCTGGCGACCTGCCCAATTGAAGCCCATTTCTCCGCCTCTGTTGTTGAACGGATAGCGAATGTAATCGAGCTGGATACCGTCAATTTTGTATTTCTGGATAATTTCGCTGATCAGATTCTTCACATAATTCTTTGCTTCCGGACAGGATGGATCGATCCAAAATTCATACTGTTTCGGTGGTATCAAAGAACCGGTCGCGGACTGCAGGGCCCAAGCAAAGTCATGACTGCTCAATACCGGTCCCGGATAATCGGCTGGTTTGCCGATGATCGGGTTGTGCCTGGCATTACCGACATTGAATATCCACACCCAGGAGTGCAGCTCAATACCACGTTTGTGAGCCTCTTCCACCGCACAGCCGAGCGGATCCCAGCCAAGTGTGTCCGGATTTTGTTGCGCTACCCGGCTTGGAAAAGTCGTGAAACCGGCATTGTTGGTTTCAAAATAGACGACGTTAATACCCGATGCTTTGAGGCGATCAAATAATGCGGACATCCCCTGCTTATTGCGGGTGCTTACGATCGTGCCTCGATCGAGCCAAACGCAGCGAGCCTCTACGGGGCGCACCGGCATTGCCAGAGCGAATGCCATGGCAAAATCTTCCCTGGCTCGACCTAAGTATTCATCCGCTTCGAAAAAGTTTCGATCTCTATAGGATTGGACGAAAGAATTGACGTTCTTGACTGCCGAATCGTATTTCTCCTGAATCAGATTGAAAGGCACGGCCAGGTCAGCTTGCTTTGCCGTTTTTATTGATTCTTCAGTGCGCTTGGTCAGATAGTTTAGTTCTTCTTGAATCGTTTGAAACTCAGCAAAGCTGATTTGCACCGCCGCCTGCTGCGCAATACCGGGCGCCAGATCATCCATTACCGAACCAAGGACATGAGCGTTCGTGGTGATTTCACCTTGAAGGGCCGGAGACCAGGAGATAAAGGTAGCGTTGTTCTTGCGGGTGACAGCCGGACCGAGATCTCGGCCAGACGCATCAGTCCACCTGGCGAGCACAGTACTGTCGCTTGCTGGAGTAAAATTAGCGACCACCGAGCCAATTGAGAATTCGTCGTTAATGCCTTTTTGGCTCCAGACGATCTTGCGCTTTTCGGTAGTCGTGTTTTCTCCTGCGATCGTTACGCCAGCAAGCTGTTCAAGTTGCTGAGCACCGGCAAGCGGCGTACCGCCGGCATCAGTGATCACCAGTTTGCCACCGACCCGCTGAAACTCGGTAAGAGCAGAAACCACACTAGCCGGTAGATCAACGAGCTGAGGAATGATAATTACCTTATAGCTACCAATCCTTTGCAGGCCAAAGGAAACCTCTGCATCTGAAATCTCTTCGTATTGGATATTGGCTGCTCCCAGGGTGCGCCCGATTGCCAACCAATCGTCGTCAAATGTGCCAAGGTGCTGGTCTTGATAAGCCACCACATTCCTGGCGCTTTTTAGCACCGCCACTGGTGAGGAGGCGAGCGCCGCACTGGCGCAAGCAGTGATCATGATCAAACAACTAAGTATGCCTGAGGCAAATGCTTTGGCCAGGTTCTCAAACATCTTTCCTGAAGAGTAGTAAGCAAAATTTTCCTCAAAAGCATAGCCTACGCATTTCATGATTTTCCGATTTTCCTCCGCCAATTAAATTACCAGTTCAGCGTGATTGCTTGATTATTCTTTCCAACTGCCGCTTGCTGTCTCGTTTTTCAATGGTCTGCCGCTTGTCATAGAGCTGTTTACCTTTGGCCAAAGCCAAATCGATTTTGGCCCAGTTCCCTTTAAAAAACAGTTTCAGCGGTATTAATGTCAATCCCTTTTCTTGAATGCGTGATTTTAGTTTGAGAATCTGCCGGCGATGCATCAGAAGTCGCCGTTTTCTTACTGGATCGTGATTGAAACGATTGCCATGGTCATAGACTGCAATATGACAGTTGTAGAGCCATAATTCCCCGTTTTCAACCCGGGCAAAACTATCTTTGAGATTGGCTTTGCCTTGCCGCAAAGATTTCACCTCTGTCCCAACTAGCGCGATGCCCGCCTCGAATACTTCCAGTATCTGGTATTCGTGACGAGCTCTTCGATTGTCGGAAACCGTCTTGTTTGGTGGCTTCTCTTTAGACCCGTTTGTTTTTGCTGTATTGGCCATGGGCAGAGCTTCCACAATTCTCAAGAGTCTTGGGCCCTCAAGTATAGAGCCTCTAAGTGGTAATTAAGTTTCCAATGCTGACTGGCGCTCTTCAGGTTGGCTGCTCAGGTCTAAAGCTGAGCCAGGATGAGCCATTGATAAGCAAATGTTATCATGTGGTATAGGCTCTTCCAGTGAGGTATTCGGGCACTGAGTGGGCAATTAACTGAGTGGGCCATTTAAAGGAAATCGTTCCTTGATCAAGATCGAGCCCTTATTCGCAACTGACTCCACACAAATGCGTGCCTTGATGAGGCATCAGAACGAGCCTTTGCCCTATGAGAGTTTCTGCGCAGAGGATGCTTTATTCCGGGGCGGCCTGACTTTTTGGCAGCATTGGCTGCCCTGCCGCTGGCATATCGCCCCTTCCATTTATCTGGCCAAAGAAGACGGGGTGATTCTTGCCCTCATCTCCGTTTCGAGCATCGGCAAAGCCAGAGCTAGCTGGCGAATCGAGCACTTGGTCGTGCACCCCCACCATCGCGGGCGGGGAATCGCCCAAGAGCTACTCCGTTACGTCTTCGCTTTGTTCGGTAGTCAAGGCGTCAGTCACTTTGTCATCGAAGTGTCCGGTCAAAATGCCGCCGCTCTATCACTTCTGGGTTCCTGCGGCTTTCGGCGTAGCGCCCGCAGTGTCCATTATCGATTTGGCGGCGAAGCCTCAAGCCAAAAACCACCGGCCGAAGCTCCTCCTTTCCGGCTGGCTCTGCCCAGCGATAGACAAGCCCTCTATCAGTTGCACCAGGACGCCTTGCCGCCTGATCTAAGGCTGATTTACGAGTATCTACCGGAAGATTTCGCTGTTTCTGACCTGCCCGTTGAATCCGGCGACAAATTCTTCAAACGCCTGGTCAGGCGGAAACTATGGTATTGGGTCCTGGAAGATAAGGAGCGGCGAGTGATCACCGCGGCCATTCAGGTAAGGGCTCACCGGGAAAGTGATTACCATCTTGAATTCGCCATTCACCCTGGTTGGCAACATCTGGCCCAGGAAGCGGTTTCTTTCGTGTTAAGCGCAATGGCCCGCTACGGAATGCGGGGTATGGTGATCGCCAAAGCTTATGACTATCAGCCATCTGTCGGAGACGCCCTGCAGCAAGCCAAAATCGAAAAGGAAGGCGAGTTCTTCCTGATGACGCGCGAACACTGGCTACGCGCCAAGAAACCCAGATCATTGAAGTTGGATCCCGTCGCTTTGCCGACCATCGTCAAACCAGCAATCAATCTACCAAGAAACTTAAAGGTTCCATTTTCGGGCGAATAGTCGGGTAATCGGCAATTGTTTAGCCTGGAGAAAGATTGGTTGCCTTTCGATTCGTTTTCCGTTTGAGCGTCGTGCTTCGGACCTTAGTGATCCCTTAATAGTGTCCGGAGCCGCTTCCTGAAGCCGCAAAGAACCGTCACAATCGAAACCGAACCGGCCCCGGCTCAAAGGCCGAGCCGAAGCGGGATAACCGCCACCTGGCGCCTGTTTGCCCAAGCAATTAGATAATTGCCAAGCCGGATTGTTCGTTGACATTCAAATCCTTTCATCGCTATGATAGACAACTGCTCGCTAAAGGCGCAGGGCAACACTCATGCCTGAACGCGCTTACTTGCGAGCGACGGCTGCGAACGTCCAGCCGGAGAATCTTATTTAGGAGTGGTCCGTTGCCAACTATCAATCAGCTAATTCGCCGCGAGCGCACGAAAGTGACTTACAAAACCAAGTCACCGGCACTGAAGTCCTGCCCGCAAAGACGCGGGGTGTGCACGCAAGTGAAGACTACAACACCGAAGAAGCCTAATTCAGCGCTGAGGAAAATCGCCCGGGTGCGCTTGACAAACGGCACGGAAATTACCGCTTACATCCCGGGTATCGGTCATAATCTGCAAGAGCACTCAGTCGTGCTCGTTCGGGGCGGCCGGGTAAAGGACTTGCCAGGCGTACGCTATCACATCGTGCGGGGAGCCCTGGATACAGCAGGCGTCAAAGACCGAATGCAGAGCCGCTCCAAATATGGTGCTAAGAAACCAAAACCCGCAGGAGCAACCAAGAAATAACTGTGTTCCAAGAGTCAATCATCACATAGTTTCGTCGAGAGTAGGAAATAGAAGGAAATGTCACGCAGAGCCACAATCGAAAAACGTTTACCGGATCCGGATCCGCTGTTTAACAGCCAGCTGATTCAGCGCTTTATCAATCGCATGATGCAGCGCGGCAAGAAAAGTAATGCACAGCGACTTTTCTACGCATCGCTCGATCTGATCAAAGAAAGAGCGAAGCAGCAGGAGGCTCTCGAGGTATTTAACAAAGCGATTAAAAACGTCACCCCCCTGGTTGAAGTGAAGGCTCGCCGGGTAGGAGGTTCTACGTACCAGGTACCGGTAGAAGTTAAGCAGTCTCGCGGCGTCGCCCTTGCTACTCAGTGGATCATCACTAATAGTCGCAAGCGTCCCGGCCGAACCTTCGCTGAAAGATTATCGGCAGAATTGCTTGATGCTGCTAATGGTGCCGGTGCTTCGGTGAGAAAACGGGACGAAACTCATAAGATGGCTGAAGCGAACAAAGCCTTCGCGCATTACCGCTATTAAGAAGTCAACCCTTCCGGTCTTAACCGAAAGTCCGGAAACAAAAGCATGGCGGGCAACTAGGCAATTGTAAAGATACGCAAGTTTTTCCAGCAATTTTTGTTGAATTACTTTGCTAACTAGTTGAAAGCCGTGTTATTTTCCAAGAGGCTTCGTGCCGCCGACGGGCCGGTATTCGCTCGAAAACACTAAATTTATTTGGCAGACCCCTATCGAATCACAATGGAAAACAGGAAAATGACGGAAGTTCTGACCCGCACGGAAGAAAGGAAACCCACGGCTTTGTCGAGAGGCACCCCGCTAAAAGACATACGTAATATGGGTATTGCTGCCCATATTGATGCTGGTAAAACCACCTGCACTGAGCGCATTCTTTTCTATTCAGGCCTTATCCATCGCATGGGTGAGGTGCACGAAGGCACTTCGGTGACCGACTGGATGGAGCAGGAGAAGGAGCGCGGCATCACCATTACTGCTGCCGCTATAACCAGCAGCTGGCGCGATAAGCGAATCAACCTGATCGACACACCTGGGCACGTCGACTTCACTGTGGAAGTGGAGCGCTCCATGCGCGTACTGGATGGCGTGGTCATCGTTCTCTGTGCCGTCGCTGGGGTGCAGCCACAGACCGGTACGGTTTGGAAACAGGCTAACCGTTATGAAGTACCCAGACTGGTGCTAGTTAATAAGATGGACCGCCAGGGTTCGGACTTCTTTAAGGTCTTGAAGCAAGTCAAAGAACAACTGCCTGGATTGCACAGCACTTGGGCCAATGCTCATGCCATTCAATTGCCGATTGGTGCAGAAAGCCAATTCGCCGGCATGGTTGATTTGATCGAGCGCAAAGCATACCTATATGAGGAAGATGATCCGCTCGGCAAGAAAATGCGGCAAACCGATGTACCGGAAGATATGAAAGAGCAAGTGGAAAAATATCGCCACCAGCTCGAAGAAGCAATCGTTGAAACCGACGATGAACTTATGCACAAGTATTTGGAGAATCACGTCCCTACTGTGGACGAATTAAAGAAGGCTTTGCGTAAGGCCGTTTGCGACAATAAGATCATCCCGGTACTTTGCGGATCCGCCTTCAAAAACAAAGGCGTCCAACCACTCCTCGATGCAATCGTCGATTTCTTGCCTTCACCAGAGGACGTGAAATCAATCAAGGGATGGACGTTGGACGGCGAAGAAGCACAAAGAGGCTGTGAAGAAGGAGCTCCTTTCTCGGCTCTCGCTTTCAAAGTGATGACCGACCCGTTCGTCGGCAAGCTGACTTTCTTGCGTGTATACAGCGGCAAGTTATCTGCTGGCTCGTACGTCTTGAACAGCACCAAGAACAAGCGGGAGCGTATAAGCCGTCTCGTTCAACTACAAGCCGATCAGAGGACCGATGTTCAAGAGGCGTACGCCGGAGATATCGTCGCGGCCGTTGGTTTGAAAGACACCACGACCGGTGATACCCTTTGTGCCGAAAACGCCCCGATTATTCTGGAATCGATGAAATTCCCCGAGCCGGTTATCTCGGTAGCTATCGAGCCGAAAACCAAGGGCGATTCCGACAAGCTCGGTGTTTCTCTATCAAGACTGGCAGAGGAAGATCCTACTTTCAAGGTGCGTATTGACCACGAGACCGGCCAAACGATCATCGCCGGTATGGGTGAATTGCACCTGGAGATCATCGTCGACAGACTTCTAAGAGAATTCAAAGTGGAAGCCAACGTCGGCAAACCGCAGGTTGCCTACAGAGAAACGGTACGCAAAAAGGTCAAGCAAGAGGGCAAGTTCATTCGCCAATCCGGTGGTCGTGGTCAATATGGTCACGTCGTCATCGAGCTCGAACCGCTTGAGCGCGGCAAGGGATTTGAATTCGTCAACAAGATTGTCGGCGGCGTCATTCCGAAGGAATACATTCCAGCTGTTGAAGACGGCATCATCGAAGCGATGCAGAGCGGTGTGCTGGCTGGTTATCCTGCCATCGATCTTAAGGCGACACTTGTGTTCGGTTCGTATCACGAAGTGGATTCATCGGAAATGGCCTTCAAGATCGCCGGTTCGATCGCTTTCAAAGACGGCTTCAGGGCCGCCTCTCCGGCATTGCTGGAACCAGTCATGAAGGTGGAAGTGGAAGTCCCCGAAGAATTCATGGGTGATGCGATTGGCGATATTTCAAGCCGACGCGGCCGCATCGAAGGAATGGAGACGATCGATCATCTTTCCAAGGTGCGTGCCCTTGTGCCTTTATCTGAAATGTTCGGCTATGCAACCGACATTCGTAACAAGACCAAGGGACAAGGTACCTTCGTGATGGAGTTCCAACACTACGAAGAAGTACCGCCTTCAATAGCCGATGACATTATAAATAAAGGTTGATTGAGCCGGAACCCTGCTCAAATTTCCCGAGATGAGGTAAACTTTACTTCCGCTTAATGGGCAGTAGACGGTTTCACCTTATAGCTATGAAGTATTTGCACAGCGGCTACATTCTCTTCTGCAACGAGGCCGAACATACCGAAAACGGTTCCGTTGATGTCAAAGGCCTATTCGACGTCTTTGTGCTCAAGGAATTGCCGAGCAAAATGGACTCCACCTGGGTAATTGGTTTTGGCACACCCTTCGAACGCCGCCAATACAAAGGACTGGTGACTATCGAAAATCCGGACCGGGAAGAGGTCCTGCGCAAGGAATTCAGCGCCAATGATCCGGCCAACGTCTATAAAGGACATTACATCTTCAAACCAGAAATCTCACTGACCAAAGAAGGCATGTGGACAGTGAAAGTAACGCTCAGTAATTGGAAGGACGATGTTGTCTGGGACCTGCAGAGAAACTTCTGGGCAATGATCGAAGGAACAGCCCCTCCGGACCCGTAGACGGGCAGTCCGCCGCAAGCGAGAAATTGAAAGTTCAAAATCTAGTGGGCCTGACTTGGTATCACGAAACTAGACGCTAGGCCACACCACGCATGCGAACAACAGTACAGAATTCCGCGTCATTGACCTGCCGCCGCGTTATTCAGGTCGTTTTCTGCCTTCTGTCCATCTTTTGTGGCCTTCTTGGCGTCTCGACCGGCTCTACGCGTACGCCCCCTCTCTGTTTCTTCGGCTGCTTTATTTGCTTCGCTTGCTGCTTTAGTCTCGTTCTTGGTCGCGTCCGCCGCTTCATCCTTTGCCCACACAGGCAGAGAAGTGATCGAGTACCCGACAATAAGACATGCTAATGCGCCTAAAGTGATAATCCGTTTCATCTGCACACCCTCCAATCGGTTACATTGCATTCGTTTTGCTAGCTTCTATACCTTCAACCAACCAACGCCGAATTACAACCAAATTTCCAGAGTTTTCCCGGTCAATATTGAATCCTAAGGAAAGACGCCGTTGCCAGGTAGAGCGCCAGAACAGATGTGAGATCCGGGCTGAATCGAGAAAAGGGTGAAAATGAGACCGGTAATCCTTTTGCCGGTAAATCGTCTGAATAGGTACCTCGATAATTTCCATCTGGCGGGCGATCGCAAAAATGAGCATCTCCATTTCGAATTCGAATCTACCGCTTTGCAATGCCGCTAACGGAGAGAATAATTCTGAGGGGATGGCGCGTAATCCTGTTTGCGTATCGGTAAGCGTCTTTTTATAGAAGAGCGACACGAGAAATCGCATCAGGGTGTTGCCGAACCGATTCCTGATTGGCACTTTGTCGTCAAACGTTCTTACTCCCAACGACAAAGCCTGCGGGTTATCCATCAGGGACTGAGCTATCTTCACTACGTCGCTTGCGGTGTGCTGCCCATCACAATCGAAAGTCACTGCACCAGATGTGGTTATGCCCTTACTCAAAATATATCTGAGTGCAGTTTTCAGGGCATCACCCTTGCCCAAGTTAGAGTCATGTTCAAGTACGATCAGGCGCTTTCGTCGTTTGAGCTCTTCGAAAATCCGTAGGGATTTGGGCGAAGAACCATCGTTTACTACGATCATCATTAAAAAGTTCGCTGACAATAGTTCATCAATCAGGGACAAAAGCTGCTCCACCGGTTGGTACACTGGAACTATGGCGCACGGCTGGATACGTCTATCGGGAGTCCATCCATGACTTGGTAATGCGGAGGTAGACATTGCTCGTTCTTGCTTTTCTATCCTTGTGCCAAATCCTTTTTCTGCCTGGTTTTCTCGCGCTGAAATTCCTCAAAATCGAGACCAGGGGAAACGTGCAGAAATTAGTCTACATCTTCTCTCTATCAATCTTTACTAATTACTTCATGGTGATGGGGTTATATTCCCTGAAGCTTTACGTACCGCTGATGCTCAAGTTAATCATTGCCTTTGAGTGTTTGGCTTTCTGCGCGTTGATAGTCAAAGGTGGTGGTATCGAGTTCAACTGGCCTGATCAGGCTGAGCCAGAGACCGATTCCGACCCAAAACCCATTCAATTACGGCTAGGACGGTTACTTGCCCTCGCTTCCATCCTCAGCTTCGCCTTACTAGCCTGGCAAAGCTTCGGTTCGATTTTCCATATATATGACGACATACTCAATTGGGACTTTTGGGCTACTAGATGGGCTGGACAATTAGAAATCAGCCGCACTTCCTTTTATCCGCAGTTGCTGCCGTGCAATTGGTCAATCACTTACGTCCTCATTGAAAATACGGACGTAAAAATGTTCGCCAAAGCAATTATGCCTCTTTTCCCTCTGGCAACTCTTTTACTGTTCTTGGATGGCTTCCGAAAAACGAAAAATAGACGGTGGTTGTATGGCACCGTGTGCTACGCGCTCATCTTGCAGTACTTTTTTAGTAAGAATTTTCTCGCTTCAGGATATGCCGATGTTCCTTGCGCTTTCTTCGCCTTTCTCTCGTATTACGCAGTCGATCAATTGGAGACAGCGTGCCTCAAGGATTCTTTCCTAAATAATCTTCTGCCTTTGGTTTTTGCCAGCGCCGCAGCCTCTACGAAGCAAGGCGGTCTCTACCTTGTATTGTGGGCGCTTTGCTGGCTATCTATGCGGCTTTGGAAAAGAAATGATCCTAATCTACTAAAAAAACTAGCTCAGTCCGTGGCACTTGCTGCCGGACTCAATCATTGGTACCTCTATAAAACTTGGCGTTTTTCCTTCGCTTACGAGTCAAATAACCTCGCAGAACTGGAGGCTTTGCAGATGGGAAGAAGCTACTGGCTGAGATGGATTGAGTCATTCGATATGTTGCGGGCATGGAGAGGTTTTGAGGGACAACCGATTTTCTTTGCCGCTATGGCGCTGACTACTAGCTCACTCTACCTGAGACAATCGCGGATTGTATTTTTTACTCTCGTGCTACCGATTTACACGATCTGGGCACTGTTTTTTAGCTATGCACCCAGAAACCTCGGCTTGGTTTTGCCTTTTCTAGCCTTTTGTTGCGGCAGCGGTTTTGAGGTAATTGAAACAACAATTGGGCGACTGAGCGCACAGATAAAAGCGTACAAAGCCTCCTGGTTGACTAAAGAATTGTGCAAGCCTATTGCCGTTCTGCTCTTGGGTGTCGGCGTTAGTATTTTCGTATGTCTCCAACCGGTGCACTCTTTGACGATAATTCCACAGGGTTCAGTTTCTGACGAACTTTTGATGGAGTTGGCAGGCTCATGGTATGTACCTACGGCCCTTGCCGCAGTAATTATTGCCCTGAGCACCATCGCTTGCAAACAAACTTTAGTGGTTAGATTGCCAGCATTATCGTTGTTCGCGATCTTCTTCTTTGTAGGTTTTTCTTTATTGGTCTTTGAAAATACCGTTCTACCGAGACAACGATTGATCGACGAGCAGATTGCTTTACGTCGCACTATCTGCGCGCCGAAATTAAATGCAAAGTTGTACGCCTGTATTGATCAAGGCATTGTCACAGGGAAGATCGCTAGCTCCTACTCTGCTATGCATTTGCTTCCGGATCTCGAACGATATTCCTTGTGGTCGCCGTTGCTGACTCGCAAGCCTCTGACAGTAAATGATGTAGAATCGCTCAGGGGAGATCCAGAGACAAAGGCAATGCTCATTTGGTCTTCAACGATTACTCCGGAACTTTCAAACTGGTTAAAAGAGCGCCACTACACGATTCTATTCGAAGAATCCGAGCGTTCACTTGTCTTATTTCCAGTCGACGAGAATCACTGATGCACTTCTTGCCTGGCAATTTCAAATTATTGGGCGGTACTGGACTCGAACCAGTGACCCCCACTATGTCAAAGTGGTGCGCTACCAACTGCGCCAACCGCCCGATTCAGGCTCCTATTTTATCGCTAAGCAGGTTTAATCGGCCTTGAAAAATGTAAAAGGTTAAGGCGGCACCCAGATTTGAACTGGGGATGGAGGTTTTGCAGACCTCTGCCTTACCACTTGGCTATGCCGCCTCAGGC